>NZ_BAAALT010000065.1:0-53916 GCF_039528515.1 Luedemannella flava | reverse complement strand
CCCGCGCCCCCCGCCGGCGGCGGGGGGCGATCGCGCCGCGAGGGTCAGCGCGGCGCGCCGGTCCTCGTCACGATCCTGGCCGTCTGCGTGCTGCTGCTCGGCGCCACCGTCGTCGGCATCCTCACCGGCAAGCTGCGGCTGCCCACGCAGGCCGCCGGCGAGACGGACGTGCCGTCGGTGTCGGCCGGGCTGCCCACCACCGGGGCCGCGGCAACGTCGGACCCGGTGACCTCGGCGCCGCCCACGACGGCCGGGCCCACCAGCGCCGCCCCGACGAGCGTCCCGCCGTCCACCGCGCCCGTCACCGCGTCCGTCGACCCCGAGTCCGCGCCGGTGGTCAGCGACTCGCTGGCGGCCGAGGGCTCATGGATCAACAGCACGCACTCCAGGTACGACGCGACGTGCCGGCTCGACGGCGCCCTCACCGTGACCACGAACCACATCCCCATCGGGTCGTTCCGGTGTCAGGGTCCGGAGATCAGCCTCACCAACTTCACCGTCGCCGTGGACGCCACCATCCCCGACGCCAACAGCTGCGCCGGGATCTGGTTCCGGTTCATCAACAACCGCGGCTACGCGCTGCAGGTCTGCAAGGACAAGTACGTCTTCCTGACGCACGCCGGCAGCCTGTCGCGGCTACGGACGATGCCCTTCGCCGAGCCGCTCGCGGACGGCGCCAAGGTCCACGTGGTCGTCCGCGCGCACCGGAACACGTTCCTGTTCTTCAAGGGCGACGAGCTGATCGGTCAGCACACCGACAGCACCTACGCCAAGGGCCGGGTCATCCTCGGCGTGTTCGTCCCCAGCGCGACCTCGGTCGCCCCGGTCACGACCCAGTTCAACGACATCACGATCTGGAAGAACTAGCCCGAGCGGTCGGTGGACCTGTGCGCCCGCACCCGCACGCGGCCCGGCGCTACACCCGGGCGAAGTGCGACGCGGCCGACCTGCACCCGGACAGCCGGGGCGCCTACGGCGGCGCGAAGGAGCCGATCGTCACGAGCCTCGTGTGGTCCGACGACGGTCCGGGCCTGTCCGCGACCGGCTCACCGTCCCCGTCGGTGGCCGGCAGCCGGCCCGCGCCGTTGGTGCTCACTCCGCAAGGGGGCGGGCCCGGTCACGCTCGGTGCGACCCCGGACGACTACTGACGCCGCCGGGGCAGGGCCGTCAGTCCCGCACGTAGTAGTGGCCGTTGGTGTCGTCGGCCCGGCGCGCGACCGGTTTCAGGCGGCCCGGTTCCGGACGGCGGTCAGCCGTGCACGATCGGCTGATCCGTCGATCACGGTCCGTGCACCACCATCGGTGGCGTCGATGGCTGCCAGGGGTGGGGGTCTGTGGATGCGCGTGCCCGTGCGCAGGGCCGGGATCGCCGTGCTCTTTGTCGCGATCGCCGCCACGGCGGCCCTCGTCACGAATCTCGTGTGGTACGGCGACGACGATCCGCGGCCGGCGGTGGCCGCTGTGGACGTTCCCGCCGACGGGTACGCCTACCTCACCGATCATGAGCTCGCGGTGGTCCGCGACGCGACGGTGGTGGGCCGCGCGCTGGGCCGGTTCTCGAACGCGGACCCGCACTGGACGGGGGACGGGAAGTTCGCGTTCGCGGTCAGCGGCGATGCCGAGGAACGCGTGGTCGTCGTCGACTGGGCGGGCACGGCGACGGCGGTCGTCTGCGACTGCCTGACCGCCGCACCCGGGACCGACGGAAAGATCGTCTGGGTGTCCCAGGGCAGGCTGTGGACCCTGACCCCGGGCACGACCCAGGCCGAGGCGGGGCGGGCCGTGCCGCCGCCACCGTCCACGGCGGCCGGCGACCCGACCGTGGTGGGCAGTGACGGCACCCGGGTCTTTCTCGCGCAGGAGACGGTCGCGTCCGCGTCGATCACCTCCGACCGGCTGCTCGCGGTCGACGCCGGCGGCGCCGTGAAGGTGGTCGAGCCCGACACGGGCTCCGTGGAGCTGATGCGGCCGGGCGGCGTCGGTCCCACCGGCCCGTTGGCGTATGTGGTCGCGCACCGGGAGGACCCGTGCCGGCACCGCCGCGACGTGCACCTGCTGGGACCGGACGGCACCGTGGAGGTCACCGACACCGCGGCGGTCGGCGGCACCGAGCGGGACGTCGGCCGCAGCGTCGACGACCTGTGGTGGGGCCGCGACGGCCGGTTGTACGCCACCATGTCGAGCTGGCGCTGCGTCGAATGGTCGGGCAACACCATGCCGATCCAGCCGCACGGCCTGTGGCGGCTCGACGGGCGGCGCTGGGTGGCGGTGGATGGCACCGAGAGTCTCGCCTGGCGGCAGCTCGGGGCCGGGCGGCTGGCGTTCGTCGACCTGAACGGGGTGCTGCACACCGAGCACGACGGACGGCGTACCAAGGTGGCCGAAGGGGTGCGCGCGATCCACGCGCCCGTCGTCGGCGGGGCTCCGGACGCTGCCGCGGCGGCCAGCGGTCGGCCCGTCCCGACGTACGGGCAGTTGGTCCTCTCCCCGAACGGGGTGGGTCCGATCGTGCTCGGTGCCACGTCACGCGCCGCGGAGCGGGCCGGGCTCGTGTCGGTCGACGCCAAGGGTGACTGTGTGAGCTGGACCGGGAAGGGCGCGCTGGCGGGGCTGGTCGCGTATCCGGACCAGCAGGGCCGCGCGTCGTACATGTCGGTCTTTGAAGGGTCGCTGCGGACGGCGACCGGCGCGGGCATCGGCACCAAGCTGGCCGACCTGCGCAGGGACTACGGCGGCAAGCTGCGCGAGTACGTGTCGCCGGTGAGCGACAACTACCGCGCGTACTTCGTCGACGAGGGGCCGAACTCGATGGTCTTCCTGCCCATCGACGGGGACCGCGTCAAGGCCGTCCTCATCGGACCGACCGATGGCATGCAAGGGCTCGTCGACTCGGGTGAGGTGTACTGCTGATGGGGTCGAGGACCAGGCGCAACCGCCGGACGCCCGCGGCGCCCCCGGCGATCCCGCCAACCGCGCCGCCGCCGAGCGCGCCGTCGTTGCGTTGGCGCGTGGCCAGGTATGTCGGTGCCACCGCCACGGCCATCCTCGTCGGCGTGACCCCCTTGGTGATCCAACACGAGTTCCTCGACGAGGACACGCCGCGGGTCGCGGCCACCCAACCTCCGGCTACCCAGGCGTCGGGTGTCGCGCCGAGCGGTCCGGCCGCGCCACTGACCGTGGGGATCACGGCGGGCGGGAGCGCCTGCTTCGGCGGTTGGCTGGTTGGTCAGGCGCCGGGCGCGATCGCTGCGCCCAGCGTCGGCGGAGCGGACTCGGCCGGTTGGGACCAGTGGGCCAGGGGCGTGGGCGGGATTCCGGCGACCGCCATCTTCGTCCGGCTGGACCTGCAGGGCCTGGGTGAGGCGGAGGTGATGATCCACGACATCCGCCCGGTGGTGGTCGCGCGGGACGCTCCGGTGTCCGGAACCCTGGCGAAGCCCCAGTGCGGCGGGGACAGGTACTACCGGTTGATGGTCGCCGACCTCGATCAGACTCCGCCGGCCAGGACCTATGAACTTGACGAGGACCTGGCCAGGAGCGTGCCGCCGCAGGAGCGTCGGCCGATCAGGTTCCCGTACGGTGTGTCGCTCAAGGAGTCCGAGTCGATCCTGGTCATCGGCACCACCAACCGCCACGACGTGCGGTGGCGCATCGAGATCGACTGGTCCTCACAGGGGCGCACCGGCACGTACGTCGCGGACCGGAAGGGGCAGCCGTTCCGCGTGACGGGTGCGGGCGGGGCGATCGCGACCTGCCTGTGGGGGCTCGAGGGCGGGCTGATGGACGGCTCCGCACCCGACTGTCCGGGCTAGGCAGTAGACGTCGGTCTTCCCAGTTCAGACCCCATGCCTCGGGGCGCCGACCTATGGCATCCTGCCGGGATGCAACCTGGCGCCGGGGCGCCCCGTGTTCTGAAGGTGACAGTGTCAGACTTCGAGGCGTTCTACCGGGGCACCGCCCCGCGACTGATGCGGTTCGCCTACGGCCTCACGGGTGGTCTCGCCGAAGCGCAGGACTTCACCCAGGAGGCGTATGCCCGTGCCTGGCAACGCTGGTCCGCCCTGCAGAAGTACGAGAATCCCGAGGCCTGGCTGCGGCTGGTGGTGACCCGGCTGGCCACCGACTGGTGGCGGCGGCTGCGCGTGCGCAGAGCGGAGCCACCACCCGAGCCCGACGTGGTCGCGCCACCGGACGAGGAGCTGATGATCCTCGTCGCGGCGTTGCGGACGTTGCCCATCGACCAGCGCAAGGCCCTGGCTCTGCACTACCTGCTGGACCAGTCGGTGGCCGACATCGCCGTCGAGATGTCGGCGCCGGTCAACACGGTGAAGTCCTGGCTCGCCCGCGGTCGGGCGAGCCTGGCCGCAACCCTGGGGGAGCACAGCCATGTCAACTGATCTGGACCGTCTGTTCGGCAAGCTCGCCGACCGGGTCGACGCGGTGGCCCCGCCGGCCCTGGACCAGGTGCGCCGCCGGGCCCGGCAGCGCCAGCGCGGCACCGCGCTCACCGTGGTCGCCACCTGCCTGGCCGTCATCAGCGCGGCCGTGGGCATGAAACTGCTGCTGACCCCGACCCCGTCGGTCGACCCGACGCCGCCGGCGCTGCCACCGGCCACCTCCTTCACCGCGTTCGACGGCTCGGTCGCGCCGGTGCTGCGGTACCCGGGCCCGGTCCGGTTCGGGGCCACGTCCACCATCGGTGACCGTGCGTACGCGATGTGGATGGCCGAGGACGGCACCGAGTGGGTCGGCGGCATCGACCTGACCACCCGTCGGCCGCTGTGGCCGGCGCTGTCGCTGGGCAAGTTCGGCGACACCAACGGCATGCAGGTGTCGGCGGGAGCGATCCTGCTGCTCACCGAGCAGGGCTACGACAATCCGTTGATCAAGGATGGTGCCGACACCATCGTCGTGGTCGACCCGGCCACCGGGAAGGTCGCCTGGACCCTGCCGTACAGCTTCAACGACTGCGACTGGGCCGTGTTCGCCGACACCGTGGTCCTCAGCTGCCCGGACAAGGGCACCGTCCAAGGACTTGACCTGCGGACCGGCGAGGCTCGCTGGAGCACCACCGGGGCGGCCGTGGCTGACGGCGTCAACGCCGTCCAGGGGCTGGACGGGTTCTTCCCCCGGCACGGCTGGTCGGAGGAACCGAGCACCAGCGACCAGGTGGTGCTGCACCTGACCGACGGTCAGGTGCAGGTCCGCGACGCGGCCAGCGGCGCGGTCGTGAAGCAGCTGTCGATGCCGGTGCTGAACGGCGGCCAGGAGGTGGTCGTCGACGGCGTGCTCTACCAGTTCACCGGCACGACCAGCAGGAGCATCGCCCTGGACGGCTCCGCGGCGCCGGTCGACGCAACGCTCCCCGTCCCGGCCGGTGAGGCGCGGTTGTACCCGTGTGGCGCGGGCGGACGGTTCTGCGCGGTCGCCAACGTCGGCGACGAGCGGGCCACGGTGACGATGGTGGACGTGCCCGCCGGCCGGACGGTGTGGCAGGTCGAGGTGGCCACGCAGGCCCGCGACCTGATCCCGTCGGCCGCCGGGCTGCTGGTGCCGGGGCAGCGGTCCACGGTGCTCGGACTGGACGGGAGCACGCTGGCCGAACTGGACGGCAACGCCATGTGGCTGGAGTCGGGCAACCTGCTGGTACTCGACGGCAAGACCGTCGTGGGGTACCAGCTGGCCACGCGCGAAAAAATCGAGCTGGCGCAGCTGCCCGGCGCCCGGTACTGCTCCTGGAACAGCACCATGCTGACCTGCCCGACCACGGAAGGCATCGGGGTGTACCGCTACGCGGGTTGACGGGACGGGGGCCGCCCCGCTTCGGCGGGGCGGCCCTAGTTGGCCCACTTCCAGACGGTGTGGAAGCCCTCGACCTGCCGCATCCAGAAGTACCCGTACGCGGGGGTGCTGCCCAGGTAGGGCCCGATCTGGTCGAGGAGGACGCGGGTGCCCTTGCGGTCGTGCTCGCCGAGGAAGTTGGCCAGCGCCAGCCAGTGCCGCACGGTGATGCCGCGGCCGGTCAGGCGCGGCTCGCCGGCGCCCCGCCACTTCGCGGCGCACGCCTGGATCTCCGCGATCACCTCGGGCCGGTGGAAGTAGCTGCGCTTCGCGGTCAGCGACTCCGACCGCGAGTCGAACCCGTACTCGCGCAGGGCGTACTCGAAGTGGGCGAGCAGCGGCAGCATCACCACCGGGGAGCCGGCGGGCGCGGCGGCGGCCGGCCCGCGGGCGGCGGCGAACATCTGCTCGTGCGAGCCGTACCACTTGGCGCAGAGGAACGACACGGCGCTCAGGTGGGCCTCGAAGTTGACCGGATCGCGCCGGACCGCCTCGTCCATCGCCCGGTGGAAGTCGGCGTGCTCGCCGCCGGCGAAGTTCGTCGACATGCGGGTCACCCACGGGTACGGGTCGTCCGGGTTGAGCGCGATCGCCCGCTTGCTCGCGTCGGCGGCGAGCGCGGAGAGCCGGTGGAACTCCGCGAACTGCTCCGGGCTGGTGTTGCGCGCGGACGCGCTGCCCCGGGCGCTGCCGGCCTGCCCCAACAGCGCGTCGGCGCGCAGGATGGCGACCGTCGGGTCGTCCGGCGCCGTGGCCTCCCAGGAGTTCAGCCAGCGGGGGGAGTCCTCGGCGGCGTCGCCCAGGGCCGCGAGCCGCCGGCCGCGCAGCTCCCAGTCCCGGCCGGTGGCCGCGAGCAGCTCGCGGGCCGCCAGCCAGTCACCCGAGAGCGCGCGGTCGCGCGCCCTGCGTAGCTCCAGGTCGGCCTGGGCGAAGTCCTGGTCGGGCGCGGGCGGTCTGCGGAAGAGTCCGAGCATCCGGCGATCATAGAACCTGTCCCCGCGCCGCCCAGGCCCCCGCGGAGAGCGTGAACGACCCGGCCGGCAGCAGGCGGGCGCACGCGTCGCGGATCGTGTCGCGCCGGTCGTCGGGCTGCGCGGCGAGGTACGCGCCGGCCGGCCCGACACCGAGCGTGAACGGCTCCCACCACTGCTCGAACGACGCGAAGTCCACGCTGATCGTGAGCATGGTCGACGTGACGTCGACCAGCCCCGCGCGGCCGAGCAGTTCGTCGAGCTGACCCGGCCCGGTGCCGGCGAGCCGCGCCTCACCCGGCGCGTCCGGGTCGACGGACAGGGCGGCACGCCAGAACACCGTCAGCGGCGCCGTACCGCCGACGAAGTCCCACACGGTCGCCGCGACGGTGCCGCCGGGCCGGGTCACGCGGGCCATCTCGGCGAGCCCGGCCACCGGGTCGGCCATGAAGTGCACCACGAGCTGCGCCGCCGCGCGGTCGAACGCGTCGTCGGGCCAGGGCAGTTCCTCGGCGACGCCGTGCCGCGCGTCGACGCCGGGCAACCGTTCCCGTACGGCCGCGACGAACGGCTCGGACGGGTCGACCGCGCTGACCGACCCCCCGCCCAGCCGCGCCGCGAGCACGGCGGTCAACGCGCCCGGACCGCAGCCCACGTCGAGCGCGCGCAGGCCGGGTTCCAGCTCCAGGTAGTCGGCGAACGGCACGGCCAGGGGCTCGGAGAACCGGCCCATGAACCGCGCGTAGGCCTCGGCCGCCACGCTGAACGACATGCGGCCACCCTAGCCATCGCCGGGGCCGCGCTGACCGTTCGCCGGGCGCGGGAACCGTTCGGGCGGCGTTTCCGTCCGGCGCGACCGTTAGCATCGGGGGATGCGGCGTGCGGAGGCGGCGGTCTCGATCGACGTACCCATCGAGGTGGTCTGGGCGGTGTTGACCGACCTGGCCACCTATCCGTCCTGGGATCCGTTCATCGCCGCCGCCGAGGGTGGCGTCGCCGTTGGTGACCCGATGGTCCTCCGTGTCCGCCTCGCCAGCGGCCGGCAGGTCACGTTGCGCGCGAAGGTGGGCCGCAGCGTGCCGCCCACCCAGATCGGCAGCGCCCGCACCGCCATCCTGGAGTACGACCTGGTCGGCCCCCTCGCCGCGATGAACGCCGTGCGCTCGCGCCGGCGCCACACGCTGCGGCAGGCCGCCGACGGCGCGACCGCCTACCGGGTGGAGGAGTGGTTCCGGGGCGCGGCGGCGCTCGGCGTGCCTGTCGGCCGGGTGCAGGCCGCGTTCCGGGCGCAGGCCCAGGCGCTCAAGGAGCGCGCCGAAGGTCTGCGCCACGCGGCGCAGCCCGCACCCGAACCCGTGCCCACCGCCTGACGTCGACGCGCCGATGGCCCGGCCGACGCGCGACCGGGCCATCGGGGCGACACGTGTCAGGCGCCGCCCTCGTTGAGGGTGACCTCGATGGGCTTGAAGCCCGCGCCCGCCACATCGGCGCCGCCGGCCTTGAGCAGGTCGAGGGCCTTCAGGACGTACTCGTTGGTGTAGGCCGTGCCGGCCGGTTGCTTGGTGAGCACCGTGGCGCCGTCGGCGTTCTTCGTGGTCAGGGCGATGTCCACGGTGGACTTCCAGGCCGCCTCGTCGAGGGCGCCGATGCCCGCCGGCGACGGCCAGACCAGCTTGTTGATCTCGTTGAGCTGCCAGGTCTGGTGGCTCTTGCCGAGCTTGGAGCCCTTGGCGACCACGATGTCGACGCACTTGGCGGCGTTGTCGCGGCAGAAGATCCAGCCCTTGAGGCTCGCCGCGAGGAACTTCACCGTCTGCTCCTGGTACGCCGTGTCGCTGGTCAGCTTGGCCGTGTTGGCCCACAGCGCGTCCTGCAGCATGGCGGTGCCGACCGTGTTCCAGTTCAGGACGGTGAAGTCGGTCGGCTGGTAGAGCTTGCCGGTCTTCGGGTTCTTCGCCTCCAGCACCTGGGCGTACTCGTTGTAGCTCATCGCCTGGGCGGCGTCGATGTCGCCGCGCAGCAGCGCCTGCATGTCGAACTGCTGCTGCACCAGCGTGACGTCCTTGCCCGGGTCGAGCCCGGCCCTGGTCATGCCGGCGAACAGCTCGTACTCGTTGCCGAAGCCCCAGTTGCCGACCTTCTTGCCCTTCAGGTCCGCCGGGGAGGAGATGCCCTTGTCGGCGAACGACACCTGGTACGTGCCGGAGCGCTGGAACACCTGGGCGATCTCGGTGATCTCGGCGCCCTGCTCGCGCGAGGCGAGCGCCTTGGGCACCCAGCTCACGGCGTAGTCGGCGCGCCCGGTGGCGAGCACCGTCTGCGGGACGATGTCGACACCGCCCTCCAGGATCTCCACGTCGAGGCCCTGCTCGGCATAGAAGCCCTGGTCGACGGCGGCCAGGTAGCCGGCGAACTGGGCCTGGTAGAACCACTGCAACTGCAGCTTGATCTTTACTTTCGCGCCATTCGTGGGTGTGGGTGTCGTCGGGGTGTCGGCCGTACCGCAGGCGGCGAGCAGCGCGGTCAGCGCCACCCCCATCGCCGCGGTTCTGAGGAAGGTGCGCATCGGTTCCTCCGGGTGTCGGTCATCAGGCGGCGTGGCGGCGCTGCCACGGCGTGGCAAGTCGTTCGATGAGCAGCGTGACCAGGTAGAACAGCAGGCCGAGGGCGCACGCGCCGAGCACGAACGCCCAGGCGCGCGGGTAGGCGGTGTTGGCGGCGGCCGAGGTGATGCGCGAGCCGAGGCCGTCCTGCAGACCCCCGAAGTACTCGCTGACGACCGCCGCGATGACGGACAGGGCGGACGCCTGGCGCAGGCCCACGCACAGGTACCCGACGGCGCCGGGGAACCGCAGGAACCGCGACACCTGCGTGCCGGTCGCCGCGTAGGCGCGCATGAGCTCCAGGTGGGTCGGGTCGACCTCGGTGAGGCCGCGCAGCGTGTTGAGGAAGACCGGGAAGAACACGACCAGGGCCACCACGAGCCGTCGCGGCAGGCTGGACGTCGACTCGTACGCGTTGTTGAGCAACGGCGCCACCGCGATGATCGGCAGCGCGTTGAGCACGGCGAGGATCGGCGTCCACAGCCGGTGCACGGGCGGGAACCGGCTCGCCACGAGGGCGGCCAGCACCGCGAAGACGCTGCCGATGACGAGCCCGACCAGCGCGTTCGCCCCGCTGGCCAGGGCGGTGCGCCAGATGACCTCGCGGCTGGTCCAGAACTGCTCCCCGATGACGCTCGGCGCGGGCAGCACGAACGGCGCCACCCGCCCCAGCGTCACCACCGCCTCCCACGCGGCCAGCCCCGCGACCCCGACGACAACCGGGGCGGCCACCGCACCCACCCGGCTCACGGCGCGTCCGCGACCGGCGCGCCGCGCAACGCGCGGCGCACCTTCGTCACGTACTCGAAGAAGGTGTCGCTCTGGCGGGTGACCTCGTGGCGCACGCCGAGCGACACGGGGATCTCCGCCGTGATCCGTCCCGGGCGCGGCGACATGACCACCACGCGGTCGGACAGGTACACCGCCTCGGTGATCGAGTGGGTCACGAAGATGACGGTGGTGTCGGCGCACAGGCGCAACAGCTCGTCCTGCAGCCGCTCGCGGGTCATCTCGTCCAGCGCGCCGAACGGCTCGTCCATGAGCAGCAGCGGCGGCTGCACGGCCAGGGCCCGGGCGATCGCGACCCGCTGCTGCATGCCGCCCGACAGCTGGGCCGGGTAGTGCCCGGCGAAGTCGGCCAGGCCGACGAGGTCCAGCAGCTCCTCGGCGCGGGCCCGGCGATCCGCCGACGGCATCCGGCGCAGCTGCATGGGCAGCTCCACGTTGCGCCGCACGGTCCGCCAGCCGAACAGCCCGGCCTGCTGGAACGCGATGCCGTAGCGGTGTTCGGCCCGGGCCTGCGGCGCGGGCAGCCCGTCCACGGTGACGGTCCCGGACGTCGGCGCGGTGAGATCCGCGACGAGCCGCAGCAGCGTCGACTTGCCGCACCCGGACGGCCCGATGAGCGACACGAACTCGCCCGCGGCGACGGTCAGGTCCACCTGCGACAACGCGGTCACCGCGTCGGGTCGTCCCGTGTTGAAGACCTTCGTGACGTCGCTGACGACAACCGGAGCGCTCACGACCGGTCACCCCGCAGCACGGCGGGCGTGGCGAGGCGTTCGCCGCCAGCGACCAGGGCGGTGACGAGCAGGCCGAGGGCCGCCACGCCGAACATCGCCGTGTAGACCTTGGCCGGGTCGCTGGTGGCCGAGCGGGAGTACTCGATGAGCAGCCGGCCGACGCCGCCGCGCGTGCCGGTGGAGATCTCGCCGACGACCGCGCCGACCACGGCCGCCGCGGCGGCCAACTTCAGCGCCGTCCACAGGTAGGGCCGCGCCGCCGGGAACCGCAGCGTGAGCAGGGTGCGCCACCAGGAGGCGCTGTACGAGCGCATGAGGTCCACCTCGATCTCGGTGGGGGAGTGCAGGCCGCGCAGCACGCCGACCGCGATGGGAAAGAACGCCAGGTACGACGCGACGACCGCCACGCTCATCCACGGCTGCCACGGGTAGGGGCCGATCGACAGCGCCCCGCCCCAGCCGGCGATCACCGGGGCGAGCGCCACGAGCGGCACGGTCTGCGACACGATCACGTACGGCAGCAGGCCCCGCTCGATGACCCGCAGCCGCTGCATGGCGACGGCCAGCAGCACCCCGACGACCGCCCCGAGCGCGAACCCGACCGCCACCTCGCCCAGGGTCACCAGCACAGCGGAGGCGACGGCCCGCCACACGGGCGGGCCGCCGGCCACGTCGGGGTCGAACAGCCGGCCCACCATCGTCCACACGTGCGGCATGGCCAGGTCGTCCGCGCGGGGCAGCAACCGGGTCCCGAACACCACCGTCCCGTCGGGGTTGCCGACGGCCTTGTAGCCCTCCCACACGCCCACGGTCAGGAGGAAAGAGCCGACGACGGTCGCCACACGGGCCTTCATGACAGCGCCGGGATGATGGTGTCGCCGTACGCGGCCAGGGTGCCCTCCTTGTCGTCGTGTTGCAGGTAGATGGCGAACTGGTCGACGCCCAGGTCGCGCAGGGCGCGCAGTTTCCCGATGTGCGCCTCGGGCGGGCCCAGCACGCAGAACCGGTCGACGATCCCGTCGGGGACGAAGTCGGTGTGCGTGTTGCCGGCCCGGCCGTGCTCGGCGTAGTCGTAGCCCTGACGGCCCTTGATGTAGTCGGTCAGCGCCGTGGGCACCGCGCCCGTGTCGCCGTAGCGGGCCACGATGTCGGCGACGTGGTTGCCGACCATGCCGCCGAACCAGCGCGTCTGGTCGCGCTGGTGGGCGAGGTTGTCGCCGACGTAGGCGGGCGCCGCGACGCAGAACTTCACCGACGCCGGGTCACGCCCGGCCCGCTCCGCCGCCGCGCGTACCGTGGAGATCATCCAAGCGGCGATGTCCGGGTCGGCCAACTGCAGGATGAACCCGTCCGCCACCTCCCCGGTCAGCGCGAGCGCCTTCGGCCCGTAGGCCGCGACCCACACCTCGAGCTCGGACCCGGCGGCCCAGGAGAACTGCAGCGTCTCGCCGCGGTAGGAGGTCTCCTTACCGGTCGCCAGGTCACGGATGACGGACACGGACTCGCGCAGGCCGGCCAGGTTGACCGGCGGCAGCCCCAGGGTGCGCAGCGCCGAGTCGCCGCGGCCGATGCCGCAGATGGTGCGGTTGCCGTAGAGGTCGTTGAGGGTGGCGAAGGTGCTCGCCGTGACGGTCAGGTCCCGGGTGCCGGGGTTGGTCACCATCGGGCCGACGATCACCTTCGACGTGGCGGCGAGGATGGCGCTGTAGATGACGTAGCACTCCTGCCACAGCAGGTGCGAGTCGAACGACCACACGTGGCTGAAGCCGGCGGCCTCCGCCTTGACGGCGAGGTCGACCACCTCCCGCGCGGGCGGGTCGAGCTGGAACACGACGCCTATGTCCATCCGCGCCTACACCAGGTAGCTCGACAGGCCGCGACGCAGGTAGCGCCCGTGGCCCTTGCGGCCGTGGTACTCCCCGCCCGACACCAGCACCGTGCCCCGGGAGATCACCGTGTCGACGGCCCCGGCGATCTCGTACCCCTCGTAGGCCGAGTGGTCCATGTTCATGTGGTGCGTCTCGACGCTGATCCGGGTGCGCCCGTTCGGGTCGTAGACCACGACGTCGGCGTCGGAGCCGGGGGCGATGACGCCCTTGCGCGGGTAGAGCCCGAACATCCGCGCCGGGGTCGTGGCGATCGTCTCGACCCAGCGCTCCACCGACAGCTTGCCGTCGACGACGCCCTGGTAGAGCAGGTCGACCCGGTGCTCGACGCCGCCGATGCCGTTGGGGATCTTCGAGAAGTCGCCCAGGCCCAGCTCCTTCTGGTCCTTGAAGCAGAACGGGCAGTGGTCGGTCGACACGATGGCGAGGTCGTTGCTGCGCAGGCCCTTCCACAGGTCGCGCTGGTGCGACTCGTGCCGGCTGCGCAGCGGCGTCGAGCACACCCACTTGGCGCCCTCGAAACCCGGCGCGCCGAGCTGGTCCTCCAGCGTCAGGTACAGGTACTGCGGGCAGGTCTCGGCGAACACGTTGCGCCCGGCGTCGCGGGCGGCCGCGACCGCCTCCAGGGCCTCGGACGCGGACATGTGCACGATGTAGAGCGGCGTGTCGCCGGCGACCTTGGCCAGCGAGATCGCCCGCCGCGTGGCCTCGGCCTCCAGTTCGGACGGTCGCGTGAGCCCGTGGTGGATCGGGTCCGTCTCACCGCGCTCGAGCGCCTGCCTGATGAGGACGTCGATGGCCGGCCCGTTCTCCGCGTGCATCATGATCATGGAGCCGTTGCCGCGGGCCTTCTGCATCGCGCGCAGGATCTGGCCGTCGTCGGAGAGGAACACCCCGGGGTACGCCATGAAGAGCTTGAAGCTCGTGATGCCCTCATGGTCGACAAGCTGGTCCATCGCCTTGAGGGCCTCGTCGTCCACCCCGCCGACAATCATGTGGAACCCGTAGTCGATGTGGCAGTTGCCGTCGGCCTTGCCGTGCCAGGCGGCCAGGCCGTCGAGCACGTTCTCGCCGTAGCGCTGCACCGCGAAGTCGATGATCGTGGTGGTGCCGCCGAACGCCGCGGCCCGCGTGCCGGTGTCGAACGTGTCCGAGGCGAACGTGCCGCCGAACGGCAGCTCCATGTGGGTGTGCGCGTCGATGCCGCCGGGGATGACGAGCTTGCCCGTGGCGTCGATGACCTGCTGGCCGGCGTCGTCGGGCGCGTGGCCGGGCGCGAAGAGGGCGACGATCGTCTCGCCGTCGATGAGCACGTCCGCGGCGTGGGTGCCGGTCGCCGTGACGACCGTGCCGCCTGTGATCAGCATGAGGAACTCCCTATGCCTGGGTGAGCGGGCCGTAGGCGTCGGGGCGGCGGTCGCGGTAGAACGCCCAGCGGTCGCGCACCACGGCGATGAGGTCCAGGTCGAGGTCGCGCACGATCAGCTCCGGGGCGTGGGCGTCACCGACGTCGCCGACGAACTTCCCCTCCGGGTCCACGAAGTACGACGTGCCGTAGAAGTCGTCGTCGCCGAGGTCCTCGATGCCGACCCGGTTGATCGCCCCGATGAAGTACTCGTTGGCGACCGCCGAGGCGGGCTGCTCCAGCTGCCACAGGTACGACGACAGGCCCCGGCTGGTGGCCGACGGGTTGAACACGATCTGCGCCCCGGCCAGGCCGAGCGCGCGCCAGCCCTCCGGGAAGTGCCGGTCGTAGCAGATGTAGACGCCGACCTTGCCGACCGCCGTGTCGAAGACGGGGTAGCCGAGGTTGCCCGGCCGGAAGTAGAACTTCTCCCAGAAGCCCTTGACCTGCGGGATGTGGGTCTTGCGGTACTTGCCGAGGTAGCGGCCGTCGGCGTCGACCACGGCGGCGGTGTTGTAGAGGACGCCGGGCTGCTCCTGCTCGTACATCGGCAGGATCATGACCATGCCCAGCTCGGCGGCGAGCGCCTGGAAGCGCTCGGTCGTGGGGCCGGGGATCGACTCGGCGTAGGAGTAGAACTGCGGGTCCTGCACCTGACAGAAGTACGGGCCGTAGAACAGCTCCTGGAAGCAGATGACCTTCGCGCCCTGGGCGGCGGCCTGCCTCGCGTACTCCTCGTGTGCCTTGATCATGGATTCCTTGTCGCCCGTCCAGGTTGTCTGGACCAGCGCTGCGCGGACGATGCTCGCCATGACGTTCCTCCGGAGAGACGACCCACGCTTGCCCGGCTGACGTGGGATGCCGTAGAAACTAAATGACACAAAGACAGCCGTACAATGTGGGAACTGTCAAGCGTTGGTTTCAAACATGTTACTTGGGCGGCGGCCATGCTGGAATTGATCGCGGCAGCCGTGACCGACCGGGGGGCACGCGGCATCGCGGCCGCCGTCAGCCGTTTGATCCACAGCGGCGAGCTGCCGGCCGGCTCCCGCCTGCCCACGGTGCGCGAGCTGGCCCGGGCGCTGGGCACCAGCCCGACCACCGTCAGCGAGGCGTGGACGTCGCTGACCCGGGCGGGGCTCATCGCCACCCGCGGCCGGTCGGGCACCGAGGTGCTGTCCAACGAGCGGCTGCGCTCCCGCCTGCGGTACTCGCACATGTCCGGCGTGCTCGCCGGCGCCCCGCAGGACCTGTCCACCGGGGTGCCCGACCACGACCTGCTGCCCGACCTGACCGACACGCTGCGCCGCCTCGGCGACATGCGGCTGACCACGAGCTACCTGGACGACCCGGTGCTGCCCGCGCTGGAGGAGCACCTGCGCTCGGTCTGGCCCAACAAGGTCGACCAGCTGATCGTCCTCGACGGCGCCCTGGACGCGCTGGACCGGACGCTGCGCGTCGCCGTCGGCTTCGGCGAGCGGGTGCTCGTCGAGAACCCCGCCTTCCCGCCCGTCCTCGACCTGCTCGACCAGCTCGGCGCCACCGCCGTGCCGCTTGCGCTCGACGGGTCCGGGGTCACCCCCGCGTCGTTGGATGCCGGCCTGCGGCTCGGCCCGGTCGTGGCCGTGATCCAGCCCCGGGCGCAGAACCCGACCGGGGTGAGCATGACCGCCGCGCGGGCCGCCGAGCTGGCCGAGGTCCTGGCCCGCTACCCCGACGCCATCGTGATCGAGGACGACCACGCGGCCGACATCGCCAGCGCGCCGATGGTCAGCCTGGGCGCTCACCTGCCCGACCAGACCGTGCGCATCCGCAGCTTCGCCAAGAGCCTCGGCCCCGACCTGCGGTTGGCCGCCGTCGCCGGGCCCGCCTCGGTGATCACGCCGCTGGCCGACCGGCGCCTGCTCGGCCCGGGCTGGTCCAGCCGCCTGCTCCAGCACATCCTGCTGGACCTGCTCACCACCCCCGGCACCACCGCCCTGCTGGCCGGCGCCCGGACCGAGTACGCCCGCCGGCGCGCGGCGTTGCTGGCGGCCCTGGCCGACAACGGCGCGCACGCCACCGCCGACGACGGCATCAACCTGTGGCTGACCGTCGCCGACCAGCAGGCCGCCCTCGTCTACCTGGCCGCGCACGGCATCGCGGTCGCGCCGGGCACCCCGTTCGAGGTCACCCCGTTGCCGGCGGCCCACCTGCGGGTGACCGTCGGCCTGGTCCGCGACGGCTTCGCTGAGCTGGGCGCCGTGCTGGCCGAGGCGTCCCGCGCGGGCGCCCCGCCGTCCCGCATTCCGGGACGGCGGGGTCGTTCGCTACCCAGGGGATCCCGCTGATATTTTGCACCCTATGAAATTTATGCCCGTTTTTAAGATGTTTTGTCACATTTCTATCGCCTGTGCCGCCGGCATCGCCGGCGGCGGCCTGATGGGCGCGGAGGCGACGCCCGCGGCGACGTCCGCCGCGACGTCCGTGGCGACCTCCGCCGTGAGCGGATGGTTCGACCCGGACGAGGACAGCGTCCTCGAACTCACCAACCGGGTCCGCCGCGCGCACGGCTGCTCCCGCCGGCTCCGGTACAACGACGACCTGGCCTACGCCGCGTACCGCCACAGCCGTGACATGGCGCGGCGGCGCTACTTCAGCCACCAGAGCCGGGACCGCCGCCACCCGGACGACCGGATCCACCGGGCCGGCTACAACCCCCGTAACGGCTGGGGCGAGAACATCGCGTACGGCTACCGCAGCGCGTACTCGGTGGTGGACGCCTGGATGAACAGCCCGAGTCACCGCAGGAACATCCTGAACTGCGAATTCCGCTCCCTGGGCGTGGGCGTCGCCGTGGCCGGCGACGGCACGCTGTTCTGGACCCAGGACTTCGGCGGCAGGTAGGTCGCGCGCCCGCACCGGACATCGCGGCCCATCCGGGAGGAACGTCTGTTCGAGCCCCGGCCCGCGCGGACGCTGTTAGGTTCCGGCTTATGGGACGCACATCACTCGCCATCGCATGCGCACTGGCCACCAGCCTGGCGCCGCTGGTCCCAGCGGGCCCGGCGGTCGCCTCGAGCGCCGTCATCGCCAAGCCGGACCCTGGCACCGGCGAGGTGGAAGGCTCCAGCTTCGTCCCGGGTTCGTTCCCGAACGAGGAAGCGGAGGTCCTTGACCTCACCAACCAGGAGCGCCGCAAGGCCGGATGTCAGGCGCTGCGCGCGGAGGACACACTCCACTCCTCCGCCCTCGAGCAGAGCCGGTACATGGCCGCCTCCCAGAACCTCAGCCACGAGGGACCGGGAAACAGCCAACCGGACGACCGGATGGAGGAAGCGGGCTACGACACGTCACAGGGCTGGGGCGAGAACGTCGCCTACGGCCAGGACACGCCGGACGAGGTCATGGACTCGTGGATGAAGAGCACACCGCACCGGAAGAACATCCTCAACTGTGACTTCAAGGCGCTGGGCGTGGGCGTGGCGCGGGCGATCGACGGCAACCTCTACTGGACGCAGAACTTCGGCGGTCAGTAGAGGTTGCCCGTCCGGGTCACGGCTCGACGATCTGGCCCTTGCCCAGGACGACGATGCCGTTGTCGGTGACGTGGTAGCGCTGGCGGTCGCGCTCGAGGTCGACGCCGATCTCGACGCCCTCCGGGACGATGACGTTCTTGTCCAGGATGGCGTTGCGGACCACGGCGTGGCGGCCGATGTCGACGCCCTCCATGAGCACCGAGCCCTCGACGTGCGCCCACGAGTGGACGTGCACGTTCGGCGAGATGACCGAGTTCTCCACGAGGCTGCCGGAGACCACGGCGCCCGGCGACACGATCGAGCCGATGGCCCGGCCGAGCCGCTCCTGGTAACCGTGCACGAACTTGGCCGGCGGCCACGGACGGTTCTCCGTGTAGATCGGCCACTGGTAGTTGTACAGGTTGAAGATGGGGTGGATCGCGATGAGGTCCATGTTGGCCTCGTAGTAGGAGTCCAGGGTCCCCACGTCGCGCCAGTAGCCGGAGTCGCGCTCGGTCGCGCCCGGCACCTTGTTGTCGCGGAAGTCGTAGACGTTGGCCTCGCCCTTGGCGACCAGCGTGGGGATGATGTTGCCGCCCATGTCGTGCTTGCTGGTCGGGTCCTTCGAGTCCTGCGTGATCATGTCGACCAGCGCCTTGGCCGTGAACACGTAGTTGCCCATCGAGGCGTAGATCTCGTTGGGGGAGTCGGGCAGGCCGACGGCGTCCTTCGGCTTCTCCCGGAACGCCTTGATGCGCTTGCCGTCCTCGCCGACCTCGATCACACCGAACTGCGTGGCGGTCGACAGCGGCTGGCGGATGCCGGCGACCGTGACCGCGGCGCCCGACTCGATGTGCTGGGCCACCATCTGCGACGGGTCCATCCGGTAGATGTGGTCGGCGCCGAAGACGATCACATAGTCGGGGTTCTCGTCATAGATCAGGTTGAAGCTCTGGTAGATCGCGTCGGCCGACCCGGCGAACCACCGCGGGCCCAGCCGCTGCTGGGCGGGCACGGGCGCGATGTAGTTGCCCAGCAGGTTCGACATGCGCCAGGTCTTGGTGACGTGCCGGTCCAGCGAGTGCGACTTGTACTGCGTCAACACGACGATTTTAAGGTAGCCGCCGTTCACCAGGTTCGACAGTGCAAAGTCGATCATGCGATACAACCCGCCGAACGGGACGGCCGGCTTCGCCCGGTCGGCGGTGAGGGGGAGCAGACGCTTGCCCTCGCCACCGGCGAGCACCATCGCGAGAACCTTCGGTGCCACCATGCCCCGAACGTTAGCGATCAAATGCCGGCAGCACCACCCGGAAGGTCAGGTCCGATGGACTAGTGTGCGGGCGTGAGGATCCTTTTCGTCGCCTCCGAGGGCCTGCCGTTCTCGAAGACGGGCGGACTCGCCGATGTGCTGGCCGGGCTGCCCAAAGCGCTGGTGGCGCTGGGGCACGAGGTGGCCGTCGTGCTGCCGCGCAGCCGCGGATCCGTCGAGGCGGCCCGGGTCACGCCGCGCGTCGTGGTGCCGAGTCTCACCATCGGACTCGGGGACCAGTTGCGGTTCCCGGTCGTGCTGGGCGACATGGTCCTCGACGGCGTGCAGTACTTCCTCGTGGACGATCCGGGGTACTTCGATCGTGAATTTCTTTACGGCGACGCGGCCGGCGACTACCCCGACAACGCCGAGCGGTACGCCACGCTCAGCCGGACCGCCATCGAGATCGCCAAGCAGGTCTGGTCACCGGACGTGATCCATTGTCACGACTGGCAGGCCGCGCTCGTGCCGGTGCTGCTGCGCACGGTCTACGCCGGCGACCCGGCGCTGGCCGCTGTGCGGTGCGTGCTGACGGTGCACAACCTGGGCTACCACGGCCAGTTCCCGCACGCGGCGCTCGCCCGCATCGGCCTGCCGGAGTCGCTGTTCCACATGGACCGGCTGGAGTTCTACGGGGACATCAACTACCTCAAGGGTGGGCTGATCCACGCCGACTACCTCACGACCGTCAGCCGGCGCTACGCCGCCGAGATCCAGACCCGGGAGGTCGGGCACGGGCTGGACGGGGTGCTCGCGAAGCGGGCCGACCGGCTGGTCGGCATCCTCAACGGCGCCGACTACGCGGAGTGGAACCCGGCCGCCGACCCGCGCACCGTCGCCCCGTTCTCCGCCGAGGACCTCGCCGGCAAGCGCCTGTGCCGCGCGGACCTGCTCAGCGAGTACGGGCTGCCCGACGCGGCCGGCCCCGTGCTGGGCATGGTGTCGCGGCTGGTCGACCACAAGGGGTTCGACCTGGTCGCCGGGGCGCTGGACGCCCTGGTCGGGCTCGGTCTGACGATTGTCCTGCTGGGCTCGGGCGAGGCCCGCTACGAGACAGCGTTCCGGGAGTTCGCGAAGCGGCACCCGAAGCGCATGGGCGTCCGCATCGGCTACGACGACAAGCTCGCCCATAAGATCATCGCGGGCTCGGACATGTTCCTGATGCCCTCGCACGAGGAGCCGAGCGGCCTCACCCAGCTCTACAGCCTGCGCTACGGCACCGTCCCCATCGTCCGCGCGACCGGCGGCCTGGACGACTCGATCGAGGCGCACAACCCGCCCCGCGCCGTCGGCACCGGGTTCCGGTTCACCGACTACACGACCGACGCGATGATCGACTGTGTCCGGCGCGCGCGGGCCACCTTCGACGACCGCCCCCGATGGCGGCAGCTGCAGCTCGCCGGCATGACCAAGGACTTCGCCTGGCCGCGCTCCGCCAGGGCGTACCTGGAGGTCTACGACGCCGCGCGGGCGCTGACCGCCGACCAGCTCGTCCAGCCGCCCGCCCTCGGGAGTGCCGATGTATGACGACCTGATCTCCGGCGCGACGCACAACCCGCACGGCGTCCTGGGCGCCCATCCCGACGGGGACGGCACCGTGATCCGGACGCTGCGGCGCGGCGCCGGCTCCGCGTCGGTGCTGGCCGACGGGGCCTGGTACGCCATGACCCGGGTGCACGACGCGGGCGTCTTCGAGGTGCGCGTCCCCGGCCAGGTGTCGGACTACCTCCTCGACGTGGAGGGCCGCCAGCTCGACGACCCGTACCGGCACCTGCCCACGCTCGGCGAGTTCGACCTGCAGCTGATCAGCGAGGGCCGGCACGAGCGGCTGTGGCACGCCCTCGGCGCGCGGCCCAACGCGATGGGGCCGGGCGTCACCTTCGCCGTGTGGGCGCCCAACGCGCGCGGCGTGCGCGTCTACGGCGACTTCACCGGCTGGGGCGCGCACGAGGGCTGGCCGATGCGCTCCATGGGCGCCTCGGGCGTGTGGGAGCTGTACGTCCCCGACGCCGTCCCCGGCCAGCTCTACAAGTACCGCATCCTGGGCAACGACGGCGTGTGGCGGGAGAAGACCGACCCCCTGGCCGCCCACACCGAGGTGCCGCCGGACAACGCCGCGCGCGTCTTCCGCTCCGCCCACCAGTGGGGCGACGGCGACTGGATGGCCGCCCGGGCGGCCGGCAACCCGTACGGCGGGCCGGTGAGCATCTACGAGGTGCACCTGGGCTCGTGGCGCCCCGGCCTCGGCTACGTCGAGCTGGCCGACGAGCTCACCGCGTACGTCGCAGAGATGGGCTTCACGCACGTGGAGTTCCTGCCCGTCATGGAGCACCCGTACGGCGGCTCGTGGGGTTACCAGGTCTCCGGCTACTACGCCCCGACGGCCCGGTTCGGCGACCCGGACGGTTTCCGGCTGCTCGTCGACCGGCTGCACCAGGCCGGTATCGGCGTGATCCTCGACTGGGTCCCGGCGCACTTCCCGAAGGACGACTGGGCCCTGGCCCGCTTCGACGGCACCGCACTGTACGAGCACGCCGACCCGCGCCGGGGCGAGCACCCCGACTGGGGCACGTACATCTTCGACTACGGCCGGCCCGAGGTGCGCAACTTCCTCGTCGCCAACGCCCTGTACTGGTGCGAGGAGTTCCACGTCGACGGCCTGCGCGTCGACGCGGTCGCCTCGATGCTCTACCTCGACTACTCCCGCGAGCCGGGGGAGTGGGTGCCCAATTTCCAGGGCGGCCGGGAGAACCTGGAGGCGGTGTCGTTCCTGCAGGAGCTCAACGCGACCGTCTACAAGCACCACCCGGGCGTGCTCATGGTCGCCGAGGAGTCCACCGCGTGGCCCGGCGTGACCAGGCCGACCGACCAGTCCGGCCTGGGCTTCGGCTTCAAGTGGAACATGGGCTGGATGCACGACACCCTGTCCTACCTGGCCAAGGACCCGGTGCACCGCAAGTGGCACCACGGCCAGATGACCTTCTCCACCGTGTACGCGTGGAGCGAGAACTTCATCCTGCCGATCAGCCACGACGAGGTCGTGCACGGCAAGGGCTCGCTCGTGGGCAAGATGCCCGGCGACTGGTGGCGCCAGCTCGCCACCGTGCGCGCCCTGCTGGCGTTCATGTGGTCGCACCCCGGCAAGCAGCTGCTGTTCATGGGCTCCGAGCTGGGCGACCCCCGTGAGTGGAGCGAGGAGCGCGGCCTGGACTGGGGCCTGCGCGCCGACCCGGCCCGCGCCGGCATCGGCAACCTCGTCCGCGACCTCAACGCGGCCTACCGCGCCCACGCCGCGCTGTGGTCGCGCGACATCACCCCGGACGGCTTCACCTGGATCGTCGGCGACGACGCCGACCACAACGTGTTCGCCTTCGAACGCCTCGGCGCCGACGGCACCCGCCTGGTCTGCGTGGTGAACTTCTCCGCCCTGCCGCAGGAGGGCTACCGGCTCGGCCTGTCCATGGGCGGCCGATGGAACGAGGTCATCAACACGGACGCGGAGAACTACGGCGGCTCCGGCGTGGGCAACCTCGGCAACGTGTGGGCCGAGCAGGTGCCCGCGCACGGACTCGCCCAGTCGGCCGTCCTGCGCCTGCCGCCGCTCGGCGCCCTCTGGCTCCGCCCCGAGTAGTCAGCGCCGGCCCGGCGTGAGCAGGCCGCGCTCGAACGCGGCCGCCACGGCCGAGGCGCGGTCCTTCACGCCCAGCTTGGCGTAGATGTGCAGCAGGTGCGTCTTCACGGTGGCCTCGCTGATGAACAGCTGCACCGCCGCCTCCCGGTTGGTGGTGCCCTGCGCGATGAGGCCCAGCACCTCCAGCTCGCGCTGGGACAGCGGCTCCTTCGCTGGGCTGCGCAGCTGGCCCAGCAGCCGGGCCGCCACCGACGGCGACAGCACGGCCTCCCCGGCGGCCGCCGCCCGCACGGCCCGGAACAGCTCCTCGCGCGGCGCGTCCTTGAGCAGGTAGCCCGTCGCGCCCGCCTCGATCGCCGGTAGCACGTCGCTGTCCGTGTCGTAGGTGGTCAGCACCAGCACCCGCGACGGCACCCCGCGCTCGCGCAGCGCGGCGATCGCGGCCACGCCGTCCATGCGTGGCATGCGCAGGTCCATCAGAATCACATCCGGGAGTACGGCCGACGCGACGGTGACGGCCTCGTCCCCGGTCGCCGCCTCGCCGAGCACGTCGAACCCCGCATCGCCGGCGAACATGCCGCGCAACCCGTCCCGCACGACCGGGTGATCGTCGACGATCAGAATGCGGATCACGCTGCGGCTCCCGCGAGGATGGCCGGGACGCAGGCCGAGATGGCGGTGCCGGCGCCCGGTTCGGACTCCACCTCCAGGGTGCCCGCGACGCGGCGGACCCGCTCGCGCATGCCGGCCAGCCCGAACCCGCCGTCGGCGCGCTCCGGCCGCGCCCCCGCCGGGTCGAACCCGGCGCCGTCGTCGCGGACGTCCAGGGTCACGAGATCCTCCATGTAGGACAGGGTGAGGCCGACGCGGGACGCGGCCGCGTGCTTGGCGACGTTGGCCAGCGCCTCCTGCGCCGTACGCAGCAGCGCGACCTCGATCTCCGGCAGCAGCGGTTGGGCCACGCCGGTCGTCACCAGTGTCGCCGCGACGCCGCTGTCCGTCGACCAGCGGGCCACCACGTCGCCGAGCGCCTCCGGCAGCCGGGCCGCCTCCAACGGCTGCGGCGTCAGCGCGTGCACGGAGCGGCGCGCCTCGGCCAGGCTGTCGCGGGCCAGCCGCGCGGCGGTGCGCACGTGCCGCCGCCACTGCTCGGGGCGCTCCGCCGCCTGCTCGGCCGCCTCCAGTTGGGTGACGATGCCGGTGAGGCCCTGGGCGAGCGTGTCGTGGATCTCGCGGGCCATGCGCTGGCGCTCGTCGAACGCGCCCGCCTCGCGGGCCTGCGCGATCAGCTTGGCGTGCAGGCCGGCGTTCTCCGCCACGGCCGACTCCAGCTTCTCGTTCGCCTCGGCCAGCGCGGTGATCTCGCGCTTGCGGCGGGCCGCCTGCGCGTCGGCGACCCAGCTCAGCGACATCATCGCGGTCGACAACGTGATGTTGAAGAACAGCACCACACCGAAGATCGCCACGCCGGCCGTGCCCGCCTGGAGCGTCTGGAGGCCGCCCGACTGCGACAGCGCCGTGGAGGTCGCCGTGGCCACGACGCCGACGTAGCGCCACCGCCCGACCAGGGCGTACGCGGCGTGCAGGTAGCCCGTGAACGAGAAGAACCCGAACAGCGGGCTGTGCAGCACCAGGAGGAACGACAGGATGGCGAGCACCGCGAAGTACAGACCCATGAGCACGCGCCGTTGCTGCCATCGCGGGTGCAGCGTGACCATCCAGAACATCCACAGCCCCACCGCCGCGGCCAGCACCGTCGTGCGCGGTAGCGACTCGACCGGCCAGAACGGCGAGGTCAGCCACGTCAGCAGGATGGAGACGCCCAGCGACACGTACGGCACGACGCGCAGGACCCGGTCGAGCTGGCCTTCCCACCCGTCGAGTCGGCTCGCGTCGCTCACTCCCATCGGAACAGTCTGGCGGCCGCGAGCCCGAACGCCACCACGTAGGCGACAAGGACCAGCAGCGAGCCTGCGCCCGGCCAGGCGCCGGACGCCGCGTCGTGCAGCGCCTGCTCGCCCGCGCCGAGCGGGGTGAAGTCGCCGATGCGGCGCAGGACGGGCGACATCGTCTCGCGCGGCGCCCACAGGCCGGCGAAGAACATGAGCGGGAAGAACAGCACCGCCCCGATCCCGTTGGCCGCCTTGCCGTTCGGCGCCACGGCCGCGACGAAGATGCCGACGGCGAACACGGCCGCGGCCGTGAAGGTGAACGCCACCGCGAAGCCGACGATCTGCCGCGGCAGCGCCACGTCGAACGCGACGCGCCCCACCGTGAACACGAGCGCGGCGGACACCAGCGCGATGGTCACGTTGGCGATCAGTTGGGCGGCGAGCATGTTGGTGGGGTGCACCGGCGTCGTGGACATGCGCCGCAGGATGCCCTTCTCGCGGTAGGTCGCGAGCACCGCCGGCGCCGCCTGCAACCCCAGCATGGCCAGCACGAACGTCGCCGCGATGGTCACGTACAGGTCGATCACGCGGGCGCCGCCGAGCGCCGGGTCGACCTTCTGGAACTCGTCGACGTTGCCGAGGATGCCGACGAGCACGGACGGGAACGCGATCGCGAAGAACACCACCATCGGCTCGCGCAGGAACAGCTTGAACTCGGTCACCGTGAGTTTCCTGAGCGCGGTCATGCCTTGGTCTCCTCGTCGGCGTTGATGGAACGGCCGGTCAACGCGACGAACGCGTCGTCCAGGGTGGCCTGCTCGACCCGCAGGTCGGTGGGCCGGATCTTCTCGCGGGCGAGCACGGTGACGACCGCGAGCAGCACGTCGTCGTTGCCGGTGACCAGGACCCGGGAGCCGTCGCGGGTGACGCTCGTGACCTCCGGCAGCTCCGTGAGCAGCCGGTCGTCCAACGGCTCCGACGGGCGGAACCGGATGCGCTGCTCGGCGCCGACCCGGGCGACGAGCCCGGCGGGCGTGTCGAGTGCGACCACGCGCCCCGCGTCGATGACGGCGAGCCGGTCGCAGAGGCGCTCCGCCTCCTCCATGAAGTGCGTGACCAGCACGATCGTGACGCCCCGGTCGCGTACCTCCTTGATGAGCTGCCACGTGTCGCGGCGCGCCTGCGGGTCGAGCCCGGTCGTCAGCTCGTCGAGGATCGCGATGCGCGGCCGACCGATCAGCGCGAGGGCGATGGACAGCCGCTGCTTCTGGCCGCCGGACAGCTTGCCGAACCGGGTCCGCAGCTTCGTCGCCAGCCCGAGGTCCGCGACCAGGTCGCGCCAGTCGGCCGGGTCGGGATAGAACGAGCTGTACAGGTCGAGCGTCTCGGCCACGGTCAGCTTCTCGGGCAGCTGGCTCTCCTGCAGTTGGATGCCGACCACCTGGCGCAGCCCCGCCCGATCGGCGCGCGGGTCGAGCCCCAGCACCGAGATCCGGCCGTCGTCGGGCGCGCGCAGCCCGGCCACGCACTCCACGGTCGTGGTCTTGCCGGCCCCGTTCGGCCCCAGAATCCCGAAGATCTCCCCCTCGTCGACCGCGAACGACACGTCGTCCACGGCGACCTGATCGCCGTACCGCTTGCGCAGCCCGTCCACCTCAATGATCGGCATCCCTCGCCGCCCTTCGTCGACTACCGCTCCAGCGTCCTGCGCGTCGTCGTGCCGCGAATCGACCACCCAGCGCCCCGCGCGCTCAACCCTGGTGGATCTCCCGGATCCACCGATCGGTGGATGCCCGCCGTGCTCCGGGGCGGATCGGCAGGGCAATCCATTACGGAGAGTGAGGCATGCTCGGCGGTCACAGATCGTGACCGAGGCTCCTTCGTGGCACCCACCCCCTAGCGCCTTTGCTCTGCTTCCCCATAGGAAGCGCGGCATCACCTGCAACAACGCAAACGGGCCGCCAGCGCGGTCCTCGCTCTGTGTAACTGATTCCTATAGGGAAGCAGAGCAAAGTGGGAAGGGTGATAGGTGTGGATCGGAGCAAGCATTACGCGTCGTAACCAACGCATAAGGCCTGCTCCAATGTGGACGCCGCGGGCTATGGGCGCGGTAGGGTCGCGATCGTGGCGGGTAGCGAGGGCGGCAACGACGGGCGGCCGGAGAAGCGTGGGTCGGTGGGGTTCGCGTTCGTCATGGGGGCGGTGGCGGGAGCCGCGCTCGGGGCGCCGTGGGGCGTGGCGGCCATCGTCGTGGCGGCCGCCGTTGGGGCCTGTGTCGTGGCGGCGGCCGACCTCGTCGCACGGGATCGGCAGCGGCCGGGCGAGATTCCGGCGCTGTGGTCGCGGATCCTCGGCAGCGTGGCGGTCGCGGCGCCGTTGGGGTGGGCGCTGGGGAAGGTGACGGGCGCCGGGCCGGTTGTCGTCGCGGCGGCGGCCGGGCTCGTCGCCGGAGCGCTCGCGATCCGGCCGCACAAGGTGCTGCTCGGGCCGGTGGTCGGCGTGGCGGTCGGGGTCGCCCTGTGGGCCGTGTGGGCGGACGCGCCGGGGGCGGTCGCGGCTGCGCTCGCCGTGCTCTGCTTCCGTACCCTGTCAGCTCTGATTTTCAGACAACCGCAGGTGGACCTGCTCGCCGAGCGGGTGGGTCCCGAGGCGCTGCCGTTCGTGGTGCCCGTCGTGACGCACGGGTCGCACGTGGGCACGGGCTACGTCAGGGAGCTGGCCGAGCGGATCGGCGGCGCCTACACGGCTGACGCGGCCGACGTCGGGATCGTGGGGTCGCTCGACGAGCTGGCCGGGCCGGGGTTCGACCCGGCCGCCGTGGATCCGCTCGTGCGCGAGTTCTACGAGCACACGACCCGGTTCACGCTCGACATCGTGCCCGAGTGGCGGCTGTGGGTGCGGCCGGGCTACCTGCTCTACCGGTCGACGGTGGCGCGGCCGCTCGGGCAGGCCAACGTGCCGATGAACCAGCGCGAGACCCAGCGCGGGGTGCGCAGCCGCATCGACACGATCAGCGCCGCCGGCGACGGGGTCGTGTCGACGCGCGGCTGGATCCGGTCGTTCGCCGACACCGACGAGCCGATCTACGTGGGCATCTACACCACCTACCGGCACGAGGACCGTGGCTACGTCAGCGTCGGCTTCCCGCTGCCGCACGCCAGCTTCACCGCGACGCTCGCGCCCGGCCCGCGCGCCGACGGCGGCCTGTCGCTGGACAGCACCGGCGACACCGACCACCCCGGCCACTACCTCACCTACGTCGACGCTGAGAACGGCGAGCTGACCAGCCTGGCCGTGCACGGCTTCGCCGAACGGCTGGAGGTGTACGTCCGCGACGGGCAGTTGCGCGCCGAGCACGCGTTCCGCGTCTTCGGCCTGCCGTTCCTCGTCCTGCACTACCGCATGAGCCGCAAGTCAGCGCAGGGTTGACCCGCTCACCGTCGGCTTGCGGGCGCCGATGAAGAAGATCCCCGGGTACGTCTCGAAGCCGTCCGACGGGTTGCGCCGCAGCGTCGAGGACTCGATCGACATCGTCCCGGTGTGGTCGTTGGAGACGAAGAAGACCGCGCCGCCGCCCTCGTTCGCGTGGTTGTCCTGCACGATCGTGCCGGCCAGGCGCAGCGTGAACGTGTTGCCGTCCAGATAGATCGCGCCACCGCTGCCGCCGCCCGGGGTGCCGCCCCGGGCCGGGTTCGCGCCCCGGCCGACCGCGTCGTTGTGACTGAACAGGCTGTTGAGCACCACCCAGGAGACGCCGATGCTGCTCAGCGCCCCGCCGTTGGCGCACACGCCGCCCTGCCCCTTCGCGCCGCCGAACGTCGACTGGGTGATGTAGACCGGCCCGTCGCCCCACTGGTCGAGCGCCCGGATGGCCGCGCCGCCCAGGTCCGGCCCGGTCCGGTCGCACCGGTTGCGGACGAACCTGGCGTTGACCACCTTGAACTGACCGCCGCGTACGAAGATGGCGCCACCGCCGCCGCCCTCGGTGTCGTCGCCCGTCGAGTTGCCGTCGGCGAAGGTGATGTTCTGCACCACGAGCTGCGGGTACTGCTGGTCGTCGCAGTGCGACGTCGTCCAGGTCTGCGCCTCGTCGCACGTGTTCTGGTAGAGGATGCGCCGCTTGCCGCCGCCGCTCAGGGTCACCAGGCCGCCGCCGTCGAGCACCACGGTCCGACTGGTGTTGCGTACCTTCGCCGTCGCGGACATCGTGATGGTCACCGGCGCCGGCCCGCAGTCGAACGTGATAATCCCGCCGGCCGCGACGGCCTTGACGACGGCGGCGGACGTGCAGCTGGCCGCCGTCCCGTTGCCGACCACCCGGGTCGGCTTGCCGGTGTCCACGGCCTTCGCCGCCGCCGGCACGCTCGCGCGTCCCTTCGGGTTGCCGGCCTTGAGCCGCGCGACGGGCTTGGTGGTGGTCGCGGCCGCCGAGGTCGGCGCGACCGTCGGTGCCGGCGGCGTGGGGGTGGCCTGGCCGGGAGGAGTCGCGACGCCGGGCACCTCCGGGTCGCCCGAGCACCCGCCGAGCAGCCCGGCCAACAGGACAGACACCACCAGCGGAGTACGACGAGACGACGACATCCGCCAGATCGTAGTGATCCGGGATGCGCTCCGCATGGCTAGTGCTCTGGCCGGCAAGGTGCGGCACCGCGATCACGGGTCGACAGACGTGAACGTCGCACTACAGAGGGCGCCGCCGAGTAAACACGCGACGTTACGGCCCTTGGATACCGGGTTGACGGCAGTGATGTACTCAGCACGTGCCCGAGCACTTCCTGCGCACCTTCCGGCCCGACGACGCATCAGCGGTTCACCGGCTGCATGCCCGACATGCCACGGCTGACCTGGTTGATGTCCACTCCACGATGGAGTGCCTCCTGGATCCGGACGGTGTGCGAGGCGAGATGGAGGCAGCCGATTGGGCGGTCGTCGCGGTCGACGCGTCCGGTTCCGTGGTCGGGTGGGGTTCGTTGCGATCTTGGACAGAGGACGACGGAACCCGTGTCTATCTCAGCGACGGCTACGTGGCACCCCCCGCACGGCGGCACGGCCTTGGCCGGCTGCTGCTGCGCGAGTCCGAGGCCGTCGCGGCTCAGCTCTCTGCCGGCCATACCGAGAGCAGCCCGGTCGTGCTCGGAGCAAACGCATCGACCGTCCAGGGCGACCGGATGGCGCTGCTCGAGCGCAGCGGGTATCGGCAGGTGTTCACCATGGTCGAGATGGAACACGACGGGTCACCGGTGCAACCTCGGCAGATGCCTGACGGCATCACCGTCCGAGCCGCAACGGTCGCCGACGCCCGAGCGCTGTTCGCCCTCACCACCCGCGTGTGGGCCGGGCGACCGTTCTCCACGCTTCCGACCGAAGACGGGTTACGCGACTGGCTCAGCAGATCGCAGCTCGCGCTGTTCCAGGTGGCGACCATCGCCGATCGCGTCGTGGGGTTGGTCGCCGCGAGCCGCACACCTGCCCGCATCGAGATCGAGGACGTTCAGGTCGATCCGGACATCCAACGCCGCGGCCTCGCAACCGCGATGCTCACCCGGACGCTCAGGACACTGACCCAGCAGGGCACCGGACCGATCCGGCTGCACACCGAGGGCCACGACCCCGCCGGAGCGCGGTCACTGTACGAGCGGCTCGGCTTCCAGGTGGTCCGTGAGTACCACCGATACCGCAAATCCCTCAGCCGCTAACGACGCAGACGGCTCACCGCGGCTTTCCGCGCACGTCCAACGAGCGCCTTACCCAAGGTCCCGATACGGGGAGTCATGTATTCGGTGGGAACGCTTTAAGGCCGCCACGGGTACGGATGACGAGGACGGCCGAGTCGACCTGCGGCGGCGGCCGGAACGCGTGCCGGGGCAGCGGCCGGCCGAAGCTCAGGTCCCACCGTCGCTTGCCCGGGGCCCGTCGCTCCACGAAGCGGCGCACCGCCTGTCGCTGCAGCACCAGGTCCGCCCCGATGAGGCGGGAGTTCGGCGCGAACAGGGCGCGCAGCAGCGTACTCGTGAGGTGGTAGGGCGGGTTGGCCACGACGTGGAAGGGCCGCCCCGGCAGGCGCAGGGTCGCGGCATCGGCCTCGACCACCGACAGCGACCGACCCGCGAACCGTTCCCGAAGGTGAGCGGCGCGGCCCGGGTGCAGCTCGATGGCGATGACGCGGGCGCCCGTGGCGAGCAGGGGACCCGTGAGGGCGCCGGTGCCCGCGCCGATGTCGAGGACGAGGTCGCCGCGCCGGATGCCGGCGTCGGCGACGATCCGTGCTGCCCAGGAGTCAGTGAGCGGGTGCCAGCCCCACGCCCGCCGCGACCGCTGGCCCGCGGACACGACGCACCGTGTTCATGAAGATACCCATGGCGGGACCGTACGGCGGGCGGCCGGACCGGGGCAAACGGTTAATCGCGCGCCAGAGCGGCGTCGAGGCGGGGGCCGAGGACGTGGGCGAGGGCGGCCGCGTACGTGGTGGTGAGGTGGCTCGCGTCGGCGTGGACCAGGACGTTGCCGACGACCGGCGGGCACAGGGTCGCGGTGCACAGCCAGGGCGCGGGGTCGATGACCGCGACGCCCGCCGCGCGCATCGTGGTCGCGAGCAGGCGGCGCCGGTCCGGGGCCATGATGGCCTCGTCGCGGGTGGGCTGGCACGCGGGGATGTCGCGGCCGGGGGTGGTGAGGCAGTCCGGCGCGTTGCCGCGCGGCCAGACGGTGTCGTTGAGCAGGACGGGCCGCGACCCCGTGGCGGCCAGCCGGTGAGCCGAGCGCACCCAGCCGTCGACCCACGTCCGGTCCACGTCGCCGGTCACCCGCACGGGCCGGTCCTTCTCGCTCGACGCCATCACGACCAGGGCCGGCCGCAGGTCGGCGATGGCGGTGAAGGCCCGTTCGCGCCATACGTCGCACTCCCCGTACGGCCGGCGCAGCACGTTGCTGAAGATCGCGACGGCGGGCACCTTGCAGGCGGCCTTGGTAAGGGCGACCAGGCGCCAGCCGCGTTCGGCGGCGATCGGCTCCAGCGCCGGTAGCCACTGCGCCGCGTGCGAGTCGCCGACGAGCACGACCGTCGTCCGGCCGGCCCGGTCGCCGTACGTGCACCGGGCCACGTCGACCACCACGTCGGCGAAGTCATTGTGGCAGCCGTCCCGGTACGACGTGGGGCGCAGCGTGCTGACCGTGAACAGGCCCGGCACCAGGTTGGCCGGCACGCGGGCGGTGCCGGTGCTCGCGGCGAGCAGGTCGGTGATTGTGGCGTCCGGTGTCGGGGAGGCGGCCAGCAGCGCCCGGGTATCGGGCGCCGGTGGGCCGACCGGCAGCGGCGGCGGCAGCGTGCGGGCGGTCAGCCCGATGCCCGCCGCGCAGCAGGACAACGCCGCGCCGACCACGAGGGCGCGACCCGGCCGGGCGCGCAGCGACGGCCGGAACCGGACCGGGTTCTCCACCAGCCGGTGGGTGACCGCCGCCAGACCCAGGGCCAGGACGCTCAGCGCGAGGCCGAGGGCGACGCTGCCCGGCAGGCGCAGCGCGACCGGCACGATGAGCAGGACGGGCCAGTGCCACAGGTACCAGCCGTAGGAGAGCCGACCGATCACCTGGCACGGTCGGGCGTCGAGCAGCCGGGCGGCGCCGCGACCCGGTCCAGCGGCGATGATCAGGGCCGCCCCGGCGACGGGCAGCGCGGCGGCGTAGCCGGGGAACGCGGTCCCGGCGTCGAACGTGACCGCGGCCGTGAGGATCGCGCCGAGCCCGACCCAGGACGCGACGGCCGGCAGGCGGAGCGCGGTCAGCGCGAGCAGGGCGCCGGCCGCGAGCTCCCACGCCCGCGTGTGCGCGCCGAAGTACGCCCACGGCGCCGCCCGGTCCGTCTGCCACACGCTCAGCGCCAGCGACCCGACCGCGACCGCGGCGAGCACCCAGAACACGGCCCGCCGCCGCCGGGCGCAGAGCAGCAGCAGGACCGGCCAGACCAGGTAGAACTGCTCCTCGACGGCCAAGGACCAGAAGTGCTGCAGCGGGGAGGGCGGCGAGGTCGACTGAAAGTAGTCGATCCCGGCCGCGGCGGTGCGGTAGTTCACCGTGTACAGGGCGCTGGTGATCGCGTCGCCGGCCAGGCCGCGCAGCCGGGTGGTGGGCATGAGCAGCCACGACGCGGCGACGGTGACGACGATGACGAGGACGGCGGCGGGCAGCAGCCGGGTGGCGCGCCGGGCGTAGAAGCGGGACAGCCGGATCCGGCCGGTGCCGTGCAGCTCCTGGGACAGCAGCGTGGTGATCAGGTAGCCGGAGATCACGAAGAAGACGTCCACGCCCACGTAGCCGCCGTCGAGCATCGGCACGCCCGCGTGGTGCAGCACCACGAGGAGGACGGCCACGGCGCGCAGGCCCTCGATGTCGGGCCGGAACCCGGGCGCGACCCGGTGCGACGTGACGGGGCGCGGCGCGGCGATCGTGACCATGCTGCCCGCTACAACGATCCGGAGCCGGCGTCGGCGACGGGGTGGCCGCGGTCCGTTACGGTCACCCCTGACGGTGACGAGGGGAGGCCCGCGTGGGTCACGTGCTGCACGTCTGCACGGCCAACCAGATCCGCTCGGCGATGGCCGAGCGGATGATGCGCGCCGCGCTGCGGGCCCGCCACGGCGACGCGGCGGCGGGCCTGCGGGTGGTGAGCGCCGGGGTGAACGCGTGGGACGGGGCGCCGATGTTCCCGGAGGCGCTCGACGAGCTGCGCCGGCGCGGCATCGACGCGGACGACTTCCGCTCGACCGTCATCGACGCGGACATGATCGACGAGGCCTACCTGGTCCTCGTCGCGACGCCGTGGCACCGGGACATGGTCCTGACTGTGGCGCCCGGGGCGGAGGCGTCCGTGTTCACCTGGCGTGAGCTGGCCTGGCTGCTCGCGGACGTCACCCGCGAGGACGTCGCGGGCCGGACCCCGCACGCGCGGGTCGCGGCGGTGGCCGCGCTGGCCGCCGAGCGGCGGGCCAAGCTCGGCCCGGCGCCCGACCCGGTCCACGTGGCGGACCCGATCGGCGGCCCGGTCGAGGGTTACCGGCGCGCCGCCGACGAGATCGAGGCGGCGCTGGCCCCGCTGCTCGTGCTGTTGTAACGCGCGGCGACGCGCTGGCCGGCCGCGTGCTGGCCGACGCGCCCAGGCGCGGGCGGCTGGCCGATGCGCCGCGACCAGCGGTGCGCGGGCCGTTCGACGAGCCGGTGGAACGCCCACCCGAGCAGCAGGCTCGCCGGCAACGAGATGAGCAGGGTGTACCCGGCGTTCGCCCGCCCGCCCAGCAGCACGGCGACGCTGACGACGACCGGCTCGTGCACGAGGTACAGGCTGAACGAGACCGCGCCGAGCCAGCCGACGACCGGGTGTTCGCCGAGGCGCCGCGCGGCCGGCCAGGCGACGAACAGCAGCACCAGCAGGGCCGCGCCGAGCACGGCCGTGGCGGTCACGACGCTGCGGACGGCGGTGCCCGCGGTCGCGGGCGCGATCCACCGGGCGTTGAGCAGCAGCAGCGCGCCGACGCCCAGGGCCCACCAGGCCGCGCGCGGCATCCACCGGGCCGCCGCGAGGAGCCGGTCGGCGCCGACGGCGAGGCACACGCCGACGGCGAACATGGGCAGGTACGTCGCGGCGGCCCCGAGCCCGGGGACGGCGGGGACGGCGAGCGCGCCCACCAGCAGCCACGGCCAGTACCGGCGGCCCATGAGGGCGACGGACAGGAACAGGGGCAGCAGGCACGAGAACGCGATCTCCCAGCGCAGTGACCACAGCGCCGAGTTCAGCGGCATGGCGCGCGCCAGCGTGAGCGTGTCCACGATGGAGGCCGGGCCGGCGTGCTGGTTGAGCCAGCCGCTCGCGCCGTCGGTGACGACGCGTGGGACGAGCCACGCGATCGCGGCCGAGACCAGCACGGCCGCGGCGAGCGGCACGCACAGCCGGACGAACCGGCGCGGGAAGTAGGCCACCCACTGGCCGGGCACGCCGTCGCGCAGGAACGGCAGCGTGAGCACGAACCCGGACAGGACGAAGAACAGGAACACCGCCTCGCGCCCGGCCCACACCAGGTGCAGTGGGGTGTACGTGAGCCACCACGCCGCGGCGCCGCCGCGCGCGTTCGCGGCGTAGAGGGACGGCTGGGTGAGCAGCGCGTGGTGCGCGACGACCACGAGCGCGGCCAGCCCGCGCAGCCCGTCCAACGAGCGGTGGCGGGTGTGTGCCGTTCCTCCGGTGGTTGCCACGCGTCGGGTAACGACCCGTCCCGGCGCGGGACACGGCGGGCCGGGGACACGATGGAGACCTAGTTAGTAGGGACGTTGGACTATTGACACCGCACCCATCGAGACTGTCCAATCTGGCTACTTTCCAACGAAGGGACGCCGTCATGCCCATCTCCCGCAGGGGATTCCTCGTCGCGGGTGCCGCCGGCGCCGCGGCCGTCGCGACCCAGGCCGTCCCCGGCGTCGCGTCCGCCGCTGGCCGCGAGCGGTACTCGTGGCGCAATGCCGAGATCGTCGGCGGGGGCTTCGTGCCGGGCATTGTCTTCAATCAGACCGAGCCGGGCCTCGCCTACGCCCGCACCGACATCGGCGGGGCGTACCGGTGGGACAGGCGCCGGGAGCGCTGGGTGCCGCTGCTGGACTGGGTGGGCTGGGAGCAGTGGGGCTGGACCGGCGTGGCCAGCATCGCCACCGACCCGGTCGAGACCGACAGGGTGTACGCGGCCGTCGGCACGTACACCAACGACTGGGACCCGAGCCCCGGCGCGATCCTGCGCTCCCGCGACCGCGGCGCCACCTGGAAGGCGAGCCCGCTGCCGTTCAAGCTGGGCGGCAACATGCCCGGCCGGGGCATCGGCGAGCGGCTGGTCATCGACCCGAACCGCAACAGCGTCCTCTACCTCGCCGCCCCGAGCGGGAACGGCCTGTGGCGCAGCACCAACTCCGGCGTCGCCTGGGCCAAGGTGGAGAGCTTCCCGAACGTCGGCAACTTCGTGCCGGACCCCAACGACGTCGGCGGCTACAACGGCGACAACCAGGGCGTACTCTTCGTGGTCTTCGACCCGAGGACCGGTGGCCGCAACCGCGCCACGAAGACCATCTACGTCGGCGTCGCGGACACCGGGAACATCCTGTACCGCTCGACGGACGCGGGCGCGACATGGGAGCGGGTCGCCGGCCAGCCCACCGGCTACCTCCCGCACAAGGGCGTCCTGGACCACGAGGGCGGCTTCCTCTACCTGGCCACCTCGAACACCGCCGGGCCGTACGACGGCAGCAAGGGCCAGGTGTGGAAGCTGGACACCGCCACCGGCGCGTGGACCGACATCACCCCGATGCCGCACGACTGGTGGGAGGCCGAGGTCGGCTACAGCGGCCTGACCATCGACCGGCAGAACCCGGGCACGCTCATGGTCGCCACGCAGATCAAGTGGTGGCCGGACGTCATCTTCTTCCGCACCACCGACGGCGGCGCCACCTGGACGCGGTCGTGGGAGCTGGGCAACTGGCCCGAGCGCAACGACAGGTTCACCATCGACATCACCGAGGCGCCCTGGCTCACCTGGAACAACACCCCGGCCCTGCCGGAGAGGGCGCCCAAACTCGGCTGGATGACCGAGTCGCTGGAGATCGACCCGTTCAACTCCGACCACCTGCTCTACGGCACCGGCGCCACGATCTACGGCACGGACAACCTCACCGACTGGGACGCCGGGGGCACCATCCAGATCTCCGTGCGCGCACGGGGCCTGGAGGAGACCGCGGTGCTCGACCTCATCAGCCCGCCGGTCGGGGCGCAGCTCATCTCGGCGGTCGGCGACGTTGGCGGCTTCATCCACAGCGACTTCACCAAGCCCGGGCTGATGTTCGCCAACCCGACGTTCGGCTCGACGACCAGCCTCGACTTCGCCCAGCTCCTGCCCTCCACCATCGTGCGGGTGGGCAACCCGAGCGGCAGCTCCATCCACTTCGGCATCTCCACCGACGGCGGGGCCACCTGGACCCCGGCCGGCGCCGAGCCCGCCGGCGTCACGGCCGGCGGCAACGTGGCGGTCAGCGCCGACGGCACCCGCGTCGTCTGGTCGCCCGACGGCGCCGCGCCGCACTACTCGGCCGACGGCGGCGCGACGTGGACCGCGGTGTCCGGCCTGACCGGCGGCGTCGTGCAGGCCGACCGCGTGTCGGCGACGTTCTACGCGTACTCGGGTGGGGTTTTCCATACGAGCACCGACGGCGGGGCGAGCTTCGCCGCCACCGCCGCCGCCGGCCTGCCGGCCAGCAACGTGCGGTTCGCGGCGGTGCCCGGGGTTGCGGGCGACATCTGGCTCGCGGGCGGTTCCGCCACCGGCGAGTACGGGCTGTGGCACTCGACCGACGGCGGCGCCACCTTCGCGAAGGTCGCGTCGGTCGAGGAGGCCGACAACATCGGCTTCGGCAGGCCCGCGCCCGGAAGGTCCTACCCGACGCTGTTCAGCAGCGCGAAGGTCGACGGCGTGCGGGGCATCTTCCGCTCCGACGACAAGGGCCGGCGCTGGACGCGGGTCAACGACGACGACCACCAGTGGGCGTGGACGGGCGCGGCCATCACCGGCGACCCCCGCGTCTACGGCCGGGTCTACGTGGCCACCAACGGCCGCGGCGTGATCGTCGGCGACCGTAGGTAGCTGCCGCGAGTGCGCAACGGGCGGGCACCCCATCGGGTGCCCGCCCGCTCCGCGTTGTCGCCGGACGGGTGGTGCGACACGCGGACGGGGGTCGCCCGTCGTGGTGACTGATCCGGTTACAGCGCGTTAGAGCCGATGTGGCCGCCGTTGCGGCGGCCCGGGCGGTGCGTCGTTGGACGCGGCACCCGATCGGCGACCTGTGGGGGCGCGATGGCCGGCGGCGGCAGCAGGACGGTGGGCCGACGCGCCATCGGTTCCGCGCCCCGCTCGGTGGGTGTGGACGCCGTGCGGGTCATCGGCCTGGTGGCCGTCGTCGCCGGCCACGCGTACGAGGGGGGTCTGCGGTCCGCGCTGTATCCGTGGCACGCGGCGGTCTTCTTCGTGCTCAGCGGGTACCTGTGGACGTCCGCGCGGCCGTTTGCGGCCGAGGTGCAGCGCCGGGTCCGGTCGCTGGCGCTGCCGTATGTGGCGTGGCTGGCGGTCATCGTCGTGGTCCTGGTCGTCTGGCAGATGGCCACGGGGAAGCCGGCGGCCGGGCTGCCGGGGACGCTCCTGGACGGCGAGCCACCGTTGCAGGGATGGTGGTTCGTCACGGCCCTCATGGCGGCCTGCCTGCTGTACCGGCTGGCTGAGCGGGTGCCGTGGCGCTGGCGCGGGCTGATCGTCGCGGCGGCGTTGGCGGCGGCGTATCCGGTCGGTCCCGCGATCGCGGCTGTGCCGCTCTCGGTGGGTGTGGCTGTGCCGTGTGTGGCGTTCGTGTTCGCCGGCGACGCGCTGCGTCGCTACCGGTCGCGGGTGTCGGCGCCGTTGCCGACCGGTGCGCTGCTGGTGCTCGTCGGGGCGGTGGTGTTCGCGGCCGGGCTGAGCCCCGTCCTCGACCTGTACAGCGGCCAGCTCGGCACGCCGGCGCTGGGGTTCGCCGCGGCGGCCGCCATCTCGGTCGGCCTGGTCCTGATCGGAGAGGCGTCCGTCGACCGGCTGCCCGTCCGGGTGCGCGCCGCCATCGTCCAGCTCGCCGCCGCCGGCATCGTTGTCGTGCTCACCCACTCCGCGGTGTTGTGGCTGCTGAGCGAGCACGAACCGCCGCACCTCGCCGTCGCCGTCGCCGTGGTCCTGCCGTGGCTCGCCGGCCTTGTGCTGGCCCGTACCCGTCTGGCGGTTCTCACCAACGGTTCGGGCCCGCCGCTCGTCCGGCTGCGCCGGCTGCCGGTCCGGGCGCCCATTCCGGGTCACCGCCCCGTTTCGTAAGACGATCGTCCTTAAGGGATTCGTGCAGCCTCTGCGCCCCCTGGCAGGCGCAACTGCCGCACGAATCCCTTGTGGATGATCCGGTCGGCAACCGCTCGGTCGGATAGCCGGTGCCGCAAGCCGACCACGATCGCTAGAGTACGGACGGCACCACACTCGGTGACGGCCAGCGGGAGGGCGCGTGTCGGACGCTCCGGCGGTGATCATCACGGGTGGCCGCGGGTCGATCGGCCGTGCGACCGTGGCCCGCCTCGCCGCGCGGGGCTGTCGCGTGGTGGCCCTCGACCGCGAGCCGCTACCCCCGCAGACCGCCGCGCTGGTGGCCCACGAGCTGACCGTCGACCTGCTCGACGACGCGGCCGTGGGGGCGGCCCTCGCCACGGTGGACGAGACGCCGAGCCACGTGATCGGCATCGCCGGCGGCGGCGACGCGGAGGAGCTGTCCCAGGCCGACCCCGCCACCGAGGCGCTCGACATCTTCGCCCGGGTGGTGGCCGCCAACCTGCACATCGCGTTCGTCACCATCCGGCACACGGTGCCGCTGCTGCGCCGGGCAACGGGCAGCCGGTCCATCACCCTGGTCGGCTCCATCAACGCCTACGGCGGGTACGGCGCGCCCGGTTACTCGGCCGCGAAGGCCGGGCTCAGCGGCCTGGTGAACGCGCTCGCCACCCCGCTGGGCGCGGAGGGCATCTCGATCAGCTGCGTCGCGCTCGGCACGGTCGACACCGACAACCTGCGCCACCTCGACGAGGTGCGCGGCCTGACCTACCACCCCGACCGGATCGCGGCCCGCGCGCCGCTGCGGCGCATCCTCACCCCCGACGAGGTCGCCGCCGCCCTCGTCGCCTTCGCGCTGGACACGCCGGGCCTCACGGGCACCACCGTCACCCTCGACAACGGACAGACCCGCATCCGATGAGCATGCCGCGACGACTGCGCGTCCGGCTGCGGGCCGCGTTCGCCGAGGTCGGCGACGACCTCAACCGGTCCGCCAACGCCCTGCTGGTCGGGCTCGTGGCCGGCCTGCTCGGGCTGCTCATCTGGCTGGGCGCCACCTCGGCGCAGGCCAGCGGGGCGACCAAGGGCTTCCTCCCGCTGCTGCAGGACCAGGCGGTCAGCGCCGTCACCCTGGCCCTCATCGGTGTCGCCGCCTGGCTCGGCTTCCGGCTGCGGTTCCGGGACGCGAAGCTGCGCTATCTGCGCCCGTACCGGCGCGCGAACGGCGCGGCCGACCCGTCGCACGAGACGCTGGTGCGCGCCGTCCTCGACCACCTGACCGCGGTGCGCCCGCGCCGGTCGCTGCTCGTCATCGCCGAGCCCGACCGGTTCGCCGAGCTGACCACAGCGCTGCCCCGGCTCATCGCCCGGCGTGGGCTCGTGCCCGTCGTCGTGGATGTGTCCGATGTGGATGGCGCGGTCCGGGTGCCGGCCCTGAGCCGGGAGGCGTTCGTCAGCCGGCTGGCCAGCGCGACCGGCGACGAGGTGCGGGCGCAGCGCGTGTTCACCCGGGAGGCCGACCGGGGCAAGATCGTCGTCCTGGTGGCCGGGCTGGACCGCGTCGCGGCCGCCAAGCCGCGCGCCGCCCGCCGGGCGATCGTCGAGGAGCTGCTGCGCAGCTGCGTCGAGGAGCGGCTGCCGTTCGTGGCCGCCGTCGCTGACGAGCTGGCGCCCCGCATCAGCGAGGTCGCCTCGGTCCGGATGGGCCGCACGGTCGACCTCGCCGGGCTGCGCGCGACGTTCCGCGCCCGGCTCGTCGACCGTGGCGTGCCCGACGACCCGGCGCTCGCGGCCGCGGTCCGGCAGGCGTTCGCCCTGCGCGACCCGACCACCGACCCCTGGTACCTGGCGCGCGCCGCCGACGCGGTGGTGGCCCGGCTGCGCGCGGGCCAGGAGCCGGGCGAGGCGGTCCGCGCGCTGTTCGCCGCGCCCCGCGCCTACGTGCGGCAGTTGGGTTGGCTGCGGGAGGCCGCGCTCGGCGGCGAGCACGACCTGGCCGGGGCCCGATCCTCGGCCGTGCTGCGGTCGCTGGCCGCCGTCGGCCGGCTGGCCCACCACCGGCAGGAGGTCACCGTCCGCTGGCGCGACGCCGCCGGCCAGCTCCCCCCGGCCGACGAGCTGGCCTTCGCGGCGGCGGTGTCGACGCTGTCCCGGCGCGGCGTGCTCACGCTGGGCGGGGACATGTCCGACCCGGAGCTGCGCTTCGCCCATCCGGACTGGCTCGCCTTCGCCGGCGCCGTGGGCCTGCGGCTGGACCCGGACGCCTGGGCGGGCCTGCTCACGGCCGGCGCGCCGTCGGCCACGACCGGCGCGCTCACCGCCGCCCTCGTGCTGGAGGGCACCGACGCTGCCTCGTTCGTCGCGGTGCTGCGCGACCTGAAGCGCGGCGAGACCGGCGACGTCACCCTCGACATGATCACGGCTGTGGTCGTCGCGTTGCAGCACCTGGGCGTGCGGCCCCGGTACGGCCCGCCGGAGGTCGCCGCGCTGGACCGCGCCTGGCGGGCCGCCACCGACCAGGCCAGGCTGCAGTTCGTCGCCGCGGCCGAGGCGCACCCGGCCCTGGTCCGCTACTTCTGGGGCCAGGTCGTGCCGCCGCGTTTTCAGGTCAACTCGTACCGGCTGCGCCGCGCCGTCTGCGCCCGGCTGGCCGGCATGGGCCCGGTCGCCTGGCGGCAGCTCGCGGACCCCTGGCGTGCCCTGGTCACCGGCGCGGACGGCGCCGACCTCAGCGCCGTCGCGCGGCTGACGAAGACGGACTGGGTGCGCGTGGGCCTGCCCCTGGCGTCGGCCGGCTGGATTCTGCCCTCGCTCGCCGATCACCTCACGGGCGCCGACCAGCGCGCGTGCCTCGCGCTCATCGAACGCGTCCGGGAGATCTTCACCGCCCCCTACGGCCCCGACCCCGGCCTGGAGATCTCGCTGGCCGAGGGGTTCAAGTTCGCCAGCGTCGCGCGCGGGGTGGCCGCCCAGGCCACCGAGCCGCCGTGGCTGGACGAGGCCCGGGCGCTGCTCGGCGTGGCCCGTTCCTGGACCAGCGAGCAGGTGCTCTGCCAGGCCATGGCGCTAGCGGCGGCCGACGGGTTCGCCTTCGCCGCCCGGCACGCCGCCCGCGACACCCACCCGTTCGTCCGCGAGGCGGTCGCCCTCGCGGCGCGCGCCCGCCGGGAGGCGGCCACGACCGCCTCGTCGCGGGAGTGGACCATCACCCGCGACATCTGGTTCGACGACGTGGCGGCGCTGGAGGACGGCGGCTTCCACCTCTCGCCCGAGGCGCACCGGCTGCTCGCGCTGTCCACGCTGCTCATCGACCTGGCCGAGGGCTCGCAGGACCTCGCCGCCCGCGCGCACGCCACGGACGGGGCGCCCGACCGGGTCAGCGCCGAGGTGCGCGACGGGGTGCGCGCCCGCGAGCTCGCGCTGACCGCGAACACGCTGCCACGCTGCTTCGTGTCGTCCGCGCACGCCGCGACGATGCTCGACGTGGACTGCGACTGCGCGTTCGACCTGTGCGGCGCGAAGATGCGCGGGCCGGTCGGCCACCGGCAGATCTCGAAGGCGTTCGCGCGGCGGGCCGAGGTGACCGCCGGGCAGCGCCCGGTGCAGCGCGGCCGGCGGCCGTTCGCCCGCCGGGCGCTCGGCCACCTGTGGCAGCGGTGGGACGACTGAGCTAGCGGACGCCCCGCGCCAGGTACGCGCCGATCTTGGGGTTGACCTGCCAGCGCCACACGCCGTCGAGCTCGCTCAGCACCATGTCGTGGCTCCACTCCTGCAGGTGCGCCTCGTGGACGTTGCCGTTCTCGGGCCCCTGCGGGTACTCCACGATGGGAATCGACAGCGCCACGAAGCGCGCGTGCGCGCGGGCGGTCGCCCACACCCCACGGGCGTCGTCGAGCGTCAGGTGCTCCAGCACGTCGCCGAGGATCACCACGTCGTACGCCATGGGCCAGGCGAAGTCACGGATGTCGGCGCGGTGGATGACGTCGTACTTCGCGTGGAGCGCGAACCGCTCGACGTACGGCTCGAAGATCTCCACGCAGCTCCACGACGCGCCGGGCGTGAGCGCGCGCAGCAGGTTCGAGTAGGTCCCCATGCCGGCGCCGACGTCGAGCACCGTCGCGGGTCGCAGTCGGGGGATCTCGTGGGAGATCCAGGCCTTGCCCTCGATACGGCTTCTCGGCATGCTCCGCCCTCGCGTTGGAACCGGATTCCGTTGTGGCACAAGCTTATCGGACCACCCGCTTGCGTCTAGTACTATATCTGTTACAGTACTCCATGTGCTTGAGGAATTGAACGTGGACGACGCCTTCGCCGCGGACATGCTGCGCGGACACACGGAGACGATCGTCCTGTCCGTGCTGAGCCGCGGCGACAGCTACGGATTCGAGATCTTCAAGACCATCCGGGACGCGACCGGCGGCGCCTACGAGATCAAGGAAGCGACGCTCTACGCGAGCTACCGGCGGCTGCTCAAGGACGGCCTCGTCGAGGCCTACTGGGGCGACGAGACCCAGGGCGGCCGCCGGAAGTACTACCGCATCACCGACGCGGGCCGGGCCGTCTACCACGCCAACGTGCGCACGTGGACCGTCACGCGCGGCATCATCGATTCCTTGCTCGACCTGGGAGGGCGACCGTCATGAGGGTGATCGAAACGGGACTGGAGATCCACCGGTTGCTCGATGAGGCGTTCGCCGGCATCGAGGTCACGCCCGAGGTGCAGGACCTTAAAGAGGAGATCCGGGCCAACCTCGTGTCCCGGGCCGGCGAGTTCGCCGAGGCCGGGCTGGCCCCGGGCGAGGCCGCCCGCCGCGCCATCAATGAGCTGGGCGACATCCGGGCCGTCGTCGACGAGACGACGTCGATCTCCAGCGGCATCCCGGCCTGGGAGCGCCACCGCGTCCGCCCGACTCCGGCGTTCGTGGTCCGCACGGTCGTCCTGTCCCTGGTCGGGGCCGGCGCGCTCGTCGTGGCGGCGCTGCCCTTCCTCGGCGTGGATCTCGCGCTCGCCGGGGCGCTCGCGGCCGTCGCGGTGGCGGCGGTCGTCGGCGGGTTCATCGTCGGCGACGCGCTGCGCCAGGAGACCACGACCAACTACCCCGTGCCGGGCCGCCCTGCCCGGGCGTACGGCGTGGCGGCCGGCCTCGCGCTCGCCGGCGCCGGCGCCGGCGCGCTGTGGTCGCAGGGCCTCGCGCTGGCGTGGCTCGTCGGCGGCGTCGCCCTGTTCGTGGCGGCGATCGTCATCTTCGCGCAGCTCGGCGCCACCCAGACCAACCGGCACAAGCCGTGGGTGGTCCAGTGGGGCGCCGAGCACGGGGACCTGGCCGACAACTTCTCCGAGGACCCGGCGGCCGCCGCCCGGTTCGGCATCTACACGGCGTCCATCTGGATCGCGGCGTTCGCCGCCTTCGTCGTGCTGGGCATGACGGTCGGCTGGGCGTGGTCCTGGCTCACGCTGGTCGCCGCCCTGGTGGTCATGATGCTCGTCCTCGCCCGGATGCTGTTCGGCACCCGGGTCAGCTCCGCAGGATGACGAGCTGCCGGGTCGCCCGGGTCATCGCGACATAGCGGTCGACGGCGCCCTCGATGCCCCCACCGAACCGCTCCGGGTCGACGAGCACCACCAGGTCGAACTCGAGCCCCTTCGCGAGCTCCGGGGTCAACGACCGCACGCGGGGCGTGGCCGCGAACATCGGATCCCCGATGACGCAGGCCAATCCCTCGTCGTGCGCGGCGAGCCAGGCGTCGAGGATCGACCGCAGCTCCGCCACCGACCCGTGCCGGACGGGCAGGCCGTTGCTGCGGATGGACGTCGGCACGTTCGCGTCGGGGAGCGCGGCCCGGATGACCGGCTCCGCCTCCGCCATGACCTCCGCGGGCGTGCGGTAGTTGATGCTCAGGGACGCCAGGCTGATCCGGTCGAGCCCGATCCGCTCCAGGCGCTCGCGCCACGACTCGGTGAACCCGTGCCGCGCCTGGGCGCGGTCCCCGACGATGGTGAGGCTCCGCGACGGGCAGCGCAGCAGCAGCATCTGCCACTGCGCGTCGGTCAGCTCCTGCGCCTCGTCCACCACGACGTGCGCGAACGGGCCGGCGAGCAGGTCCGGCTCGGCGTTGGCGAACGCGGCCCCGTCGACCAGGGCCTCGTGGAAGTCCTCGCCGCGCAGCATCGTGACCAGACCCATGCCGTACTCGTCGTCGGCGGCCTCGATGAGGTCGTCCACGACGCGGTCCATGCGCTCGCGTTCGGCGGCGAAAGTGGCCTCGTTGCGCCGCCGTCGCCGGGACGCCTCCGGGTCGCCGAGCCGCTGTCGCGCCGCGTCCAGGAACGGCAGGTCCGACGCCGTCCACGCCTGCGCGTCGTCGCGTTGCAGGGTCCGGATCTCGTCCGCCGTCAGCCAGGGCGCGCACCGGCGCAGGTAGGCCGGCACCGTCCAGAGGTCGCCGACGAGGTCGGCCGCCGCGAGCAGTGGCCAGGCGCGGTTGAACGTCGTGACCAGCTCCCGGTTGCGGGCCAGCGACGCCCGCAGCCGGTCCGCCGGGGCGTCCCCGTCGTCGTGCTTGTCGATCAGGATGGTGAGCAGCGCCTCCCAGATCTGGTCGCGCGCGTCGTTGTGCGGCGTGCCCGGGTCCGGCGCCCCGAACGCCTCGGCCCAGTCGTCGGCGGTCAGCCGGATGTCCGACCAGTGCGTCGCGATCGTCATCGGCGCGGTGGGCGCCTCCTCGTAGAACCGGACGGCCGCCTCGACCGCCCCCACCAGCCGCGCGGACGACTTCAGCCGCGCCACCTCCGGGTCGGCCTCCTCGGTCGCGCGGGCGCCCTCCGGGACGAGGTCGCGCACGGTGCACGTCTGGACGCCCTCCTCGCCGAGGCTGGGCAGCACGTCCGACACGTACGTCAGGTAGGGCTGGTGCGGGCCGACGAACAGCACCCCGCCCCGGCGGTGGCCGAGGCGCGGATCGGCATAGAGCAGGTACGCGGTGCGGTGCAGGGCGACGACCGTCTTGCCCGTGCCCGGGCCGCCGTCCACGACGAGCGCGCCCGACGAGCCGGCGCGGATGATGGCGTCCTGGTCGGCCTGGATGGTGCCGAGCACGTCGCGCATCCGGGCCGACCGGTTGCTCCCCAGGCTCGCGATGAACGCGGACTGGTCGTCGAGCGCCGCGCGCCCCTCCAGCCCGTCCGGGGTGAACACCTCGTCCCAGTAGTCGGTGATCCGGCCGCGCGTCCACCGGTACCGGCGGCGGCTCGTCAGGCCCATCGGGTTGGCGTGGGTCGCGCCGAAGAACGGCTCCGCGGCGGGGGAGCGCCAGTCGAGCAGCAGCCGCCGGCCCGCGCCGTCGGTCAGCCCGAGCCGTCCGATGTAGACGGGTTCGGGGTCGTCCGTGCGAACCATGTGCCCGAGGCACAGGTCCAGGCCGAAACGGCGTAGCGTCCGCAGGCGGGCGGTCAGCCGGTAGATCTCCTGGTCGCGGTCCATCGCCGCCTGGCCGATGCCGCCCGCCGCCCGGCGCTCGGCCTCGAGACGCTCGGACAGGCTCGCGATAGACCCCGCCAGGCTGGCCGCCATGGCCGCGAAATGCCGCTCGTCGTCGGCGATCAGGTGCGGATCGGCTTTGGCCGCGAGGCGCTCGGGAAGATCGAAAGCACTGGTGGTGAGCGGATTCATAGCGGCAGCTCCGAACGGTTCGTCCCGCACTCCCCGGCCCATGTTTGCGCAGGTGGCCGGGCTTCGGCCGCCCATTCTGCGCTAACACCCCGGTCTTGCCGCAATCCCCCCAGTGCGGTATATGTTGGAAGTGGCGGGGGGAGCGGATGCTCCCCCATTCCTCGTCGCCGGGCTCCTAGCATCCCGGGCCATGGGGGACCTTCTACTCAAGCTCATCGTTGTGTTGGGCATGTTCGTCGTCGTGCCGATCGGCCTGCGACTCATCGACGACTCACCGGCCTGGCTCCGCCGCGCGTGGCCGGTCGGCGCGGCCTGCGGCGCGGTGTCGCTGTGGCTGCCGCGCGGCCCGGCCGCGGTCGTTTTCGCCACGGGGTACGCCCTGGTAGCGCTTCTTCTCGCGACCCGCGCGCCGGTGCGTCTGGCGCGGCGACGCAGCCTGGCGCCCGCCGAGATCGCGGTGCTGACCGCCCTGGCGGGCCCGGCCATCGCCGCCAGCGCGCTGGTCGCCGAGCGGGCCGGCTACCGCCTGTTCGGCTTCGGCCCGACCACGCTGTCGCTCACCGTCGCCCACTTCCACTTCGCGGGCTTCGCCGCCGCGCTGATCGCGGCCCTCGTGTGCACCTCGATCGGTTCCGATGTCCGCGCCCGCCTCGCCGGCCTGTGCGTACCGGCCGTCATCGGCCTGGTCTTCGTCGGCTACTTCATCGGCGATGCCGTCGAGCTGGCCGGCGCCGTCGTGCTCACCGCCGGCATGTGGCTCGTCGCCTGGGTGACCTGGCACCAACTGCGCGCAACCGCCCCGGACCGGCTCACCGGCTGGCTGCTCGGGATCTCCTCCGTGACCCTGGCCGCGACCATGCTGCTGGCCCTGGACTGGGCGCTCGGCCACGTCGTACCGGTGCCCTACCTGCCGCTCGACTGGATGATCGCGACCCACGGGCTGGCCAACGCGCTCGGCTTCACCCTCTGGGCCTCCTCGCCTGGCGCCGCCTCGCCACCAGACCGTCGGCGTAACAAGTCGCCGCAACGGCGTCACTGCACGAATGCTGAAACGCTGTGGAACCTGTGCGGCACGTTTGGTGCAATCCGGAATGTGACGTCACCTGGTGCCTGTCTCGACGTCGCGTGCTGGTGTCGTGACAATCAAGGTCGGCGTTTCGTGTACCAGGGTGGAGCTGGGCTACACCCTGGTACACGAAACCGCGATCAACGCGCGCGCACCCTGCGCGTTCATCCACCAGATGGCGATCATGACGGCGTTGCTGTCATCGACTTCGCGATAGGGCCTAGACCCACAGATAAAGGCCGTATCCGGTGCTCAGTCTCGGGGCGGCCCAAGCGAAGAACTCCTCGACCCAGGTATCGCGGGCGTGGATGTCCGCCGGTGGCGCAGGCGGGCGCGGCGCCTTGAGAGGGCGGCGGGGACGGTCCGGTTGAACGCGCGGATGGCTTCGCCGGCCAGCGCGACGTGTGTCGCCAGTACCCGGGAATGGTTTTCTTGGTCGGGCGTTGGGGCGTCGTCGGTCCTTGTGGCCGGCGGCTCGCCCGGGGGCGGGATCGCCGGTGTGGCGGGTAGTGCGCGTGCCCGGGCGCAGGTGTCGTGGAAGCGGTCGGTGCGGGTCCAGGCGTTCGATCTCGTCGTCGCGTGGTCGACGTGGTGGAGCAGGGGTCGCCTGGGCCTCGGTCAGCTGTTGCGCCGCTTCGTGGGCGGCGAGCCTGGCCAGGTAGTGGCCGAGGTAACCGGCGGTTGTCTCCGTGTACCACCATTGCCAGCGGTCGACGGCCCGGCGGGCGTCGTCGGGTAGGAAGGTCCGGTAGGCCGCCGCGCGCCAGTCCGGCGGGAAGCGGGGATTGGCGCCGATCACCGCCGTGCGGAAGCAGGGCCAGTGCCCGTTCTCTGTGACCGGGATGTCGAGACGGGCGGGGAGCTGGTCCTCGACATCCGGTGCGGAACCCTGGGCCCTGCTGAGCGCGCGGAGTTCGTCCAGGTCCGCGCCCGGGCGCGGGCGCGCCGGAACCCGGTCGATGCCCACGTGTCACATTCTGCCGGGCCGCGTCGTCCCAGTGGCGAGACCTTTGGGGGGACGTACATGCGTAAAGCCTTTGCCGGACTGGCGGTCCTGCTCGTGCTCGTCGTGGTGGCGGAGTTCTACTTCGCGGCGAGCGGCGGGTTCAGCGACGCGCCCCGGTCCGAGTCGTACCGGCCGCACCACGTGCTCGGGTACGTGCTCTTCCTGCTGCCGTTGGTGATGGCGGTCGTGGCGGCGGTGGCCCGGCTGCCCAGGCGGCTGGTCGGCCTGTCCGTGCTGGTAGCCGGGCTGACGTCCGTGCAGGTGGTGATCGCGAAGGTGGCCCTGGCGCTCAACGACACGGTCGGTCCGGCCGTCTTCGGGTTGCACGCGGTCACCGCCCTGGCCCTCCCGGCGGTGGCGTGGCTGATCGTCCGGCAGGCGCTGGCTCTGGCCAGGCCCGCGACGGCGGATCCGGCGCGGTGACGTCGCCCGCCGGGCAATGCGCGAAGGCGGCACATCGGCCGGGCGGCTCGGGTGTACTGGTGGTGGTAGTGCGACAAGACCGCCGGGAAACCGCAACGAGGTCGGCCGAATGTTCGCGAGGCGACTCGTCACGTCCGTCAGCCTGTTAGCCGTGGCCGCGACGCTGGCGTGCACCCCACGGCCCGGCACGCGCCTGCCGGTGTCGGGCGGCGCCGAACTGCCGGCGCCGGCCGGTCTGTCGGTGACCGCGGACTCGCAGGGTCTGGCCGTGTCGGTCGGCTGGCAGGGCGTGGACGGCGCGGCGGGCTACCGGGTCTACCGGGCGACGGCTGCGGCCATGGTGGCCGACGACACGACGCTCCTCGCGGCGACATCCGTCCCGTCGTGGCGTGACGACCGGGCGACCGCCGGACAGACCCTGTACTACCGGGTGCGGGCGGTGGACGCGGGTGGTGTCGCCGGTGCCGCCTCGGCGGCCGCCATGGTCACCACGTCCGACGGCATGGCGGACAGTCGCGCCCGGGCCCTGGCCTGGCTGAACGGGCAGCAGGAAGGGGCGCAAGGGTTCCGGACCACGTTCGACGGCACCTACGGGCCCGCCTACAAAGGTCGGGTCGAAGGTCGCGTCGCGGACCTCGACGAGCTTCCGCCGGTGATCACCGCGCCGTACGTCGCCTTCTCCCAGGCGTACTCCAGCGGTTATGTAGGCCCGGTGAGCGGGACGTGGGGGAACGTGGCACCGCGGACGCAGTACCGGGTCGACGTGTACTCCCGGTCCGACGTCGACTACCTCCAGGGGTCGTTCGCCCTGCGGGCGGACGGCACGTGGACCAGCGGCAAGACCAGGGTCCGCGCGGGGGCGAAGTCCGCCCGCCTGGTCCGGGTCGCGGACAACGCCCAGGTGGCGCGCTCGGGATGGCCCCGGAGGGTCGTGTCCGGCGTCGCCGTCGAGGTCTACACCCGCGTCGACACGGACCGCCACCTCGCCACGGTGCCGCTCGGCGCGGACGGGACGTTCGCCGCCGACGGCATCGACGCGGGGGGCGGGCGGCTGACGGCGCGCCTGGCCAACACGGCCACCGGCCGCGCCCTCAACTCCACCGAGTGGGCCGGCGACGTGGGTTATCCGAGCCTCGTCAGGTCGTTCACGATCCCGTTCAACGATCCGGCGTACGGGTACGCGGGCGGGGCGGTCCGGGGCGGCTTCCGGCCGGAGCAGCGCTCGTGGATCTACGACGACGCGCTGGCGGTCTTCGCCTTCACCGCCACGGGTCAGCGGGACCGGGCCGGCGGGATCCTCCGGCAGTTGGCGGACCTGCAGCAGGGCGACGGCGCGCTCGCGTTCTCCTACGACGTCCGCCGCGGGCAGCCGTTCGACCAGTACATCCGGTCGGGCGCGTTGGCATGGGTGGGCAGCGCCGCGCTCGCCTATGAGGAGAGCACCGGCGACCTTGCCCACCGGTCGCTCGCCGTGGGCGTCGGCGAGTACCTGCTCAGGCAGCAGGTGAGCCCCACCAACGGGTTCGATCCCAGCGACCAGCGGTTCGGCAGCGTGCTCGGCGGCTACGGCCGTTATGACGAGAACTTTGTGTTCGTCGCGGGCCCGATCGCCTGGGCGAGCACCGAGCACAACATCGACGCGTACTTCCTCCTCCGTGACCTCGGCTACCTGACCGGCGACGACCGGTACGCACAGGCCGCGTCCATGGTGAGGCAGAGCCTGCTGACGCATCACTGGAACAGTGCGGAGGAGCGGTTCAACCAGGGCGTGTCCGGTGCGGGACCGGACACCGCCGATGCCCTCGACCTCGGATCGTGGGGAGGCCTGTTCCTGCTCGCGGTGGGCGAGCGGACGAAGGCGGAGCGGTCCGCGCAGTACGTCGGGCGGTTCCGGGTGACGGGCGCGGACATCAGGAGGTCCAGCGACCCCGGCTCGTTCAACGAGACCTACACCAGCGCCGGCCCGATCGACGGCTACCAGCCGTACGGCCGGGGGTACGACGACCCGCCCCGGGTCGTCTGGGCGGAGGGGACGCTGGGCGCCGCGCTCCTGAGGCTGCGACTCGGGCACGACATCAGCGCCGACCTGCAGAGCATGCGACGCCTTCAGGCCGCCGATCCGGCGGGTGGGTTCGTCCAGGTGACCCAGGGGAGGGCGGCCCCGCCGTACGAGTTCCACGTCTGGCCGTCGGTCGCCGGCACCGCCTGGGCCGTGCTGCTGACCCGCGACCCCGGCCTGCTGTGGCGGCCCGACCGGCGGTGACGCGGCCTCACCAGCCGCGGGCGCGCCACTCGGGCAGCGACGGCCGTTCCGCGCCGAGCGTGGAGTCGTCGCCGTGGCCCGGGTAGAACCAGGTGTCGTCCGGCAGCCGGTCGAAGAGCTTGTGCTCGACGTCGTTGATGAGCTGGGCGAACCGGTCCGCGTCGCCCTGGGTGTTGCCGACGCCGCCGGGGAACAGTGCGTCGCCCGTGAACAGGTGCGGCGTCCCCGCCGGGTCGCGGTAGACCAGGGCGACCGACCCGGGCGTGTGGCCCACCAGGTGGATCACCTCGAGGACGGCGTCGCCGACGCGGACCTCGTCGCCGTCGCGGAGCGTGCCGGACACGGTCGGCAGCTCCGCGGCGTCGGCCTCGTGGGCCAGGCTGCGCGCGCCGGTCGCCGCGACGACCTCCTCGAGCGCGAACCAGTGGTCGTAGTGCTGATGGGTGGTCACCACCGTGGCCAGCCCGGCATCGCCGATCAGCCCGAGCAGCCGGTCGGCGTCGTTCGCGGCGTCGATGAGCAGCTGCTCCCCGGTCCCGGCACAGCGCAGCAGGTACGCGTTGTTGTCCATGGGCCCGACAGAGACCTTGGTGATAGTCAGGCCCGGCAGCTCACGAACCGCCCCGGCCCCGCCCGGCTGCACATGCCCGCTATACGTCATCCCCCGACCCTATCCCTCCACCCGCCTACCCACTCCCCTCCAACGCCGCTCCGCCCGCGTGGAGGTGACCGTGCGTCCGGTCGGGCGGACGCGTGCGTCCCGTCAGATGTGCGCTTCTGGCGAGTGGCGGGCTGAGCGTTTCGCCAGATGTGCCCATGTGGCGGGGTTGTTGGCGTGCTCGCCCGCCAGATGCTCACAGTTGGCGAGGCCAGGGGCCATCGACGCCGCCAACTGTGAACATCTGGCGAGGCCAACCGCGACTGACGTCACCACATGTGCACATCTGGCGGACCGTGGTGCGCCCCACCCCGCTACGTGTGCGCATCTGGCGACCTCCTCCCAGCCCACCCCGCCAGATGTGCACATCTGGCGAGAGGACTTGTGCGCGAGCGAGGCCACGGCGTGCGAACGGGCGAGCAGGCGGGTCGCGCGGAGCGCCGGGTGGCCGGGTGGGGCGGCGTGGCCAGCGGTGCGGGTGTGGCGTGCGGCACGTGGCTGGCGAGGGTGACGTGCGGAAACGACCCAGGGCCGAACGATATTCGGTTTCCCGGCGTGCGTCGGACGCTTACCGTCGTCGGCAACGGGGAATCGTCCCGATCGGTGAACGACCGACCTAACGGTGAGAGGAGGTGGGCCACATGTCCGTAACGACCGATCACGGTGCCAGCGCCCCCTCCAGCGCGCCGGTGCCCTGTCGCGGCTGTCCCGCAGCGTCCGACTGACACCCCGCACGTGCCGCCGACAGGTTCGCGCACACCCCTCGATGACAAGGATCTCCGATGACGTTCGATCTGGCGTCCCTCGGTTGGGACGACGCTTACGCAGCCGTTTTCGCCCCCGTGAACCGGGCCGACGCCCGACCCGGCCGGGTCACCCGCGTCGACCGGGGCGCCTGCACGGTGATCAGCCCCAACGGTGCCGAGCGCGCCACGTTCGCGGGCACCTTACTGGCCGCGGCGCGCCGGGACCCGGTCGCGCTGCCCTGCGCGGGCGACTGGGTCGTCCTGCGGGCCTGGCCGGACCGCCGCACGACCGTGGAGGGCGTCCTGCCGCGCCGCACCGCGATCGTCCGGTCCGCCGCCGGCACCACCTCACACCAGCAGATCCTCGCCGCCAATCTGGACGCCGCCGCCGTCGTGGAGCCGGTGGACCCGGAGCCCGACCTCGGCCGCATCGAACGCATGCTGTCACTGGCGTGGGCGTCGGGCGCGCAGCCCCTGGTCATTCTGACGAAGTGCGACCTCGCCGCGGACCCCGCCGCGATCGCGGCCCAGATCGGGGAGATCGCGCCGCGCACGCCGGTGTACGCGGTCAGCACCGTCACCGGCGACGGGCTCGAGCGGCTGCGCCCGTTCGTGGCGCCCGGCCGCACCCTGGGTCTGATCGGCCGCTCGGGCGCGGGCAAATCCTCGCTGGTCAACGCGCTCGCCGGGGCGACCGTCATGGGCACCCAGGAGATCCGCCGGATGGACGGGCGGGGCCGGCACACCACGACCTACCGCGCGCTCATCCCGATCCCGGGCGGTGGCGCGGTGCTCGACACCCCGGGCTTACGCGGCGTCGGCCTCGGTGTCGACGACACCATCGACGGGCTCGACGCCGCTTTCGACGACGTGGCCACGCTCGCCGCGCGGTGCCAGTTCGGCGACTGCCGTCACCTCGGCGAGCCGGGGTGCGCGGTGGCGGACGCGCTGGCCGTGGGCGAGCTGACCAACCGGCGCCTGGAGAGCTGGCAGCGACTGCATCGCGAGATCGCCGTCGAGACTCGCCGCAACGATGTCCGCCGGATGGCCGACGAGCGGGCAAGGTGGAAGCGTAAGGCGCAGGCCCAGCGGCCGCGGGGGGTCCGTCCCTGACCTGCGCGGAACGGGGGCGACGATGGTGGCGCAGCAGTTCGGCCCGGCCGACGCGCAGACGCAGACGTTGCCCGTCGTGCCCGCGGCGCCGCCCAACGACCCGCTCGGCTGGCGTGACGTGCGGCTGTCCCGCGAAGCGGTCGTCGAGGGCGACGAAGCGCTGCCGGTCAGCCGTACCCGCCTCATGATGGTTTTCGGGGTGTTGGCGGTGACGGCGCTGACCACGGTGGTCGCCCTGACCCGTGGCTCGGAGCACCCGGCCGGTCCGGCAACCGTCGGGTCCGCGTTCGGTGACGGTCCGAGCTTCGGGAGTACGCCGCAACGCGCGCCGATCGAGGCGCCACCGCCGCCGCGACCGTCGGCGGAGCATCCGGGTCCGACGCGGCCGTCGGCCGACGGGGCGTCCCGCGTGGCGCCCGCGCGGGAGGCGGCCGACCGGGTCACCCGTTCGCCGGCGCGCGTGTCGGTGTCGCCGGTGGCGCCCCGTCCGGGCGGC
>NZ_BAAALT010000064.1:0-50954 GCF_039528515.1 Luedemannella flava | reverse complement strand
ACGATCGACCCGTGCAACCTGCAGTTGCTCTACCAGGGCAAGTCCCCGAGCGCGGGCGGTGACTACAACAACCTGCCGTGGCGCCCGGGCGTCCTGACCCTGCAGCGGTAGTCAGCACAACCAGCGAAACCGTGGCCGGCGCTCCGACCCCCTGTGGGAGCGCCGGCCACCTCGAATGCGCTCACCACGAAAGAGGCTGAACATGCGTACTCGCACGCGATGGCTCATCGCCGCGACACTCACCGCAGCTCTGGGCGTCACCGGCGTGGTGGCGAACCTGAGCGTCGCCAGCGCCGAGTCCAACGGCGGCGTTCGCGTCATGCCGCTCGGTGACTCGATCACCGAGGGCACCCAGGTTCCCGGGGGATACCGGATCGGCCTGTGGCAACGGATGGCCGCCGCCGGCTACCGGGTCGACCTCGTCGGCTCGCAGTACAACGGGCCGTCATCGCTCTGGGACCACGACCACGAGGGGCACCCAGGTTGGCGTATCGACCAGATCGACGCCAACATCAGCCGGTGGCTGGGCTCCTACCAGCCGCGCACCGTGCTGCTGCACATCGGCACGAACGACGTACTGCAGAACTACAACGTCTCCGGCGCGCCGGGGCGCCTGTCGACGCTGATCGACCGCATCACGTCCGCGGTGCCGAACGCCGACGTGTTCGTCGCCACCATCATCCCGCTGTCGAACTACGGGCAGGAGCAGGCCGCCCGCACCTTCAACGCGACGATTCCCGGCATCGTGCAGAGCAAGGTGAGCGCGGGTAAGCGCGTGCACCTCGTCGACATGCACTCCGCGCTGACCACCGCCGATCTCATCGACGGCATCCACCCCACGGCGACCGGCTACGACAAGATGGCCGCGACCTGGTACGCGGCTCTGCAGAAGGTCCCCGGCAGCATCGGCAACGGCGGCTCGACCGGCGGCCCGACCAGTGGCCCGGCCACCGGCTCCGGCACGACGACGCTCGTGGGCGTGGCCTCAGGCAAGTGCCTGGACGTGCCGGGCAGCAACACGACGAACGGCACCCAGCCGATCATCTGGGCCTGCAGCGGCGCGTCCAACCAGCGGTGGACCCTCAACAACCAGACCCTGCAGGCGCTGGGCAAGTGTCTGGACGCGCCGACGGGTGCCGCCGCCGGGTCGAAGGTGCAGCTATGGGACTGCAGTGGCGGGCCCAACCAACGGTGGAACCTCAACTCCAACGGCACGATCAGCAGCGTGTCGTCCGGCTTGTGCCTGGACGTCTCCGGCGCCTCCACCGCGAACGGAGCGACCGTCATCCTCTGGACGTGCACCGGCGCCGGCAACCAACGGTGGAACCGGGTCTAGTGCCCTGACCAACCTACGAATATCCCGTTGCGAACGGGGTAGACAGCCCAGATGGCCGAGCTGACGTCGTACTGGACAGCAACGAGCGCCACCACCGATCACCCGAGGCTGGCCGCGGACATCGAGGTCGACGTCGCGGTGATCGGTGGTGGCATTGCCGGCATCTGCACCGCCTGGGAACTGGCCCGGGCGGGGCGGGGCGTTGTCGTGCTGGAGGCCGACCGGGTGGCGGCCTCCACCACGGGGAACACCACGGCCAAGGTCAGCGCCGCGCACGGCCTCGTCTACGACCGGCTGCGTTCGTCGATGGGCGCCGAGGTCGCCCGGCTCTACGCGAGCGCCCAGCTCGACGCCCTCGGACGGGTACGCGAGACGGTCGCCGATCTCGGCATCGCCTGCGACCTGGAGGAGCGGGCGTCGTACTGCTACGTGACCGATCCCGGGCAGGTCGGTCCGCTGCGGGACGAGGCCGACGCCGCCTCGGCGGCCGGCCTGCCGGCCTCGCTGGTCACCGCGACGGGGCTGCCCTTCGCGGTGGCCGCCGCGGTGCGCGTGGACGGGCAGGCGCAGTTCCATCCGCGCGGCTACCTGCTCGCGCTCGCCGACGACCTGGTCGCGCGGGGCGGTCAGATCGTGGAGCGGACCCGCGTCACGTCGATGGACGCAGGCGAGCCCTGCCGGCTCGTCACCGAGGCCGGCGCCACCGTCACCGCGACCGACGTCGTCGTGGCGACGCACTACCCCTTCGTGGACCGGGTCGGGCTGTTCAGCCGCCTGAAACCGCGCCGGGAGCTGGTCGTGGCCGGCACGATACCGGCTGACGCGGACCCCGAGGGCATGTACCTGACCACCGAGGAGAACACCCGCTCGGTACGCACCGCACCGTACCGGGAGGGACAGCGGTTGCTGATCGTGACCGGTGAGCACTTCACGCCCGGGGACGGGGACGTCGAGAGCCGGTGGGCGCGGCTGGCCGACTGGGCGACGGCGAACTTCGGTGTCGAGGGCCTGTCGTACCGGTGGGCGGCGCAGGACAACCTCACGCCGGACCGGATGCCGTTCGTCGGGGCACTGCCGCACGGGAAGGACCACGCGTACGTCGCGACCGGGTTCAACGCGTGGGGCATGACCAACGGGGTGATGGCCGGTCGGTTGCTGGCGGCACTGTTGACGGGCCGGTCGCTGCCGTGGGCCCCCACCTTCGACCCAAGCCGGGTACGCCCGCTCGTCGAAGGACCGGCGGTCGTGCGTGCCAACACGGCCGTGGCCGCGCACTTCGTCGGCGACCGCATGACCACCGGCGCGGGCTCGGTAGCTGAGCTACCGGCCGGGGCGGGCGCGGTGATCCGGGTCGACGGGCAGCGCCGCGCCGTGTACCGCGACGACGCCGGTCAGCTGCACGCGGTGTCCGCGACCTGCACGCATCTCGGCTGCACGGTCGCGTTCAACGACGCGGAACGCACGTGGGACTGCCCGTGCCACGGCTCCCGCTTCGACCCCGACGGGGCGGTCCTCCACGGCCCGGCCACCACCGCCCTGCCACCCGCGCCGGAGGACCTCACGTCCCGCTGACCAGCACGATCTCGTTGCCTTCGGGGTCGGCGACCCGCCAGCGACCCTCGGACTCGTCGAGGAGCCGGCCACCGGCTGCGACGATCGTGGCGAGGCGCGCCTGCGGGAGGTCCGACGGCACCGCGAGCTCGACGTGAATGCGGTTACGCTGCCGGCGCCGTTCCGTCTCCGAAGCGTCGATCTGTTGGAAGACCAGCACCGGGTTCAGCCGCCGCGGGTCGTGGATGTCGCTGGTTTCGGTCCGCCGGTCGGGGGTGTACCCGAGCGCGGCGACCCAGAACGCGCGGACCGCGGCGACGTCCGCGGCGTCGAGGAAGAGCTGGACGAAGCGCGGCAGCCCCGGATCCGCAGTGGCCCCGAGCTCGCGCGCAGCGCTCTGGAGGTCTGCGGCGAGGTCGGTGAAGTCGAGCCCGAGGCCATGGGCGTCGGCCTCCCACCGGTCCTTACCGCTGTCGATGATCACGAGCCCGGGGCGAAGGTCGATCAGCAGCGGGAAGCCCGCGTCGTCGGCCAGTGTCGCGGCCGCGGCGGCCAGGTCACGCTGCTGCGTCGGCGAGGCGACGCGGTAGCACGCCATCGCGCTGAACACCGCCTGCCAGTCGGCTGTCCCGGTCGTCTCGCCGAGCGCCGCGCCCGGCACCAGGTCGACCTCGTTGCCGTCAGGGTCGGCGTGGCGGACCCCGTACGGTCCCGACGCCTCACCAGGACCCGCCTGCTCGACCGCCGCGGCCGGGCGTACCACGTCGAGGTGGATGCGGTTGCGCAACGGCCGTGGTTCGGTCGACTGCCGGATCCGTATCGCGGGGTCGCGCCGGAGCGGATCCGTCAGACCGCCGTCGTCCCCCGGCGCATAGTCGAGTACGCGCTGCCAGAACGGCCTCACCAGGGACGGGTCCCCGGACTCGAACACGACGCTCAGGTGCTGCGGCACGGTGGGGTCCCCGGCCAGCCCGAGATCCCGCGCGGCCGCCGACACCGCCGCGGCGTGCTCGTCCGAGTCGAGGCGCACCCGGACGCCTGTCGCGCGCACGTCGACAACGACCTCGGCCGGCAGCGCCACGACGCGCCCGGCCAGCGCGGCCCCCTCGATCAGCGAAGGCGCGTCGAACCATGCCGTCGCGACGCCGTCGACCACCCGCCAGTCCGTACCGATCGCCATGCCCGGCACTGTAGAGCCCATTCCGGATGATCGCCTTCCCTCGGCCATGGAACCGGCGGGGGATCGGTCGGGTGACGGCGGTGTGGGCGGCTCGTTGGTCAACGGGAGTGACGGCCACCGTTCGCGGGAGGCGCCATGATGCGGATACGGCTGGCCGCGGTGGTCCTACTGGTCGTGGGTGTGCCGGCAGGTGCGGCAGCCGCGCCGCCATCGGGCGCGATGGTGGCGGCCGCCGACCGGGAGATCGTGTTTCCCGTTGAGGGAACGGCTACGTACGGCACGCTGCACGTGCCGCGCCACCGCGTCGGGCAGCGGTTGGTGGCGGCGCTGCTGCTGCAGGGCGGTGGGCTGGTGGACCGCAACGGCGACCTGCCGCCGGAGCGGGTCTGGCGCACCGGGGCGCAGCTCGCCGCGGCGCTGGGCCGCGACGGGGTGATGACCCTGCGGTTCGACAAGTACGGCGCCGGACGCACCGGTGCCGTCCGCGACGTCGACTACCCCGCGCTCGTACGTCAGGCGGCGGCCGCCTACCAGGTGCTGCGCGACCGGCCGGAAACGGACCGGGCCCGGATGCTGATCGCGGGGCACAGCGAGGGCAGCCTGACCGCACTGCTGGTGGCCACGGGTGCGACCCGGCCGCGGCCCGCCGGCCTCGTGCTGTTCGAGCCGACGTCGCTGCGCTTTCTCGACCAGGTCCGGCGGCAGTCGCACGCCCGGGTCGCGGGGTTGGTAAGCAGGGGCGACCTCGCGCGTCGTCGGCAGCGCGTCGTCGTCGCCGCGATCGACCGCGCCGTGGCGGACCTGCGGGCGGGCCGGCGTCCCGCCCTCGCGGGGCTGCCGGCCGGAATGGCGGCGATGTTCGCGTCGATCCGCGACGCGGGCGCCCGCTACGTCGTCACCGCCGACGCGGTCGACCCGCTGACCGTGGCCCGCCGGGTCCGACCCGGCACGCGCGTGCTGCTCACCTGTGGGACCCGCGAGGTGACCGTCAGCTGCGCCCAGACCCGTCACCTCGCGGCCGTCCTGCGTCAGGCGCGGACGGCCGGTCCGGGCCGGGTCGTGATCCGCGGGACGGACCACTTCCTGTCGATCAGGCGGCGCCCGGGCGTCGTGGCGGCGCCGGTGTTGGCCCGGCTGCACGACTTCGTCACCGATGGGCGGTACGGGTCCTCGCAAGGTGCCGCCGGCCTGCGGAATCTGGCACTCTTGGTCGTCCCATACGTGGCGCGCCCGCCGTGGGCCGTGGAGAGGAGCCGCCGATGCCGGAGACCAGCACCGAGGGGTACGTTGCCGACGAGGCGAACGTGCAGGGCCTGGTGCGCAACCTCTGCGCGTACGCGTTGAGTGAGCCCGACCCGCTGCAACGCTACGACGACCTCACCCACCAGCAGGTCCTCTTCGAGGGGGTGGTGGCCGCGATCCGGCTGGCGCGCGGCCGTGCGTTGGCCGACGCGCTGGTGGACGGTATGCCGGTCGACCAGGTGGCGCAGAAGACCAACCTGAGGACCGCGCCGAAGGTCCGCAAGCTCATCGCCGACGCGGGCGAGACCGAACGGGTGAAGCAGGCCAGCGCGGCGGCGAGGCGGAAAGGGCGGAAGACCGCGCCCAAGCCACCTGACCTGCTGGAAGTGCTGGCCCAGCTGCCGGTGCCCGCCGGACGGCGGTTGCTCACCGCAGACGAGCGGGCGGCCCTGATGCTGCCGGAGTCGGCGAAGCCCCGACCGGCCAGGGCGGCGAGCGGGTCGCGCCGTCCCCGCGTCCGAGCCACCGAGGCGCCCGCGCCGCGGTGACTAGGCTGGCGCCATGGCTGACCTGCTCGCCCGCGTACGGGCGATCTGCGTGGCGTTTCCCGAGGTGACCGAGCGGCCCAGCCACGGCGCGCCGACCTGGTTCGTGCGGGACCGCAAGACGTTCGTGATGTTGTGGGCCGACGGTCACCACGACAACGGGTTCCCCCACCTGTGGTGTGCCGCGCCGTCAGGCGCGCAACAGGAGCTCATCGCCTCCGACGGGCAACGCTTCTTCCGGCCGCCGTACGTGGGTCATCGCGGCTGGGTCGGCGTGCGCCTGGACGGTGACGTGGACTGGGCCGAGATCGGCGAGGTCTGCGAGGACGCCTACCGGACCATCGCGCCCGCGTCGCTCGTCGCGCGACTGGGGCCCGACGCCTGATCCGCTCCCCGGCCCGGTCAGGTGACCCGGTAGGCGCGGTAGTGGACGCGGTCGGCGTCGCGGATGGCCGACGCGATGAAGATCGACTGTTGGAGGGTGTCGAGGGATGGCGCCGCGGATTCCAGGTGGACGCTCATGCGGAAGTAGTACGTGCTGGCGTCGACCGGGGCACCCTCGAGGAGTGCCTGCAGGACGTCGGGTGGTCCGCTGCGCACGCCGAAGGTCCGGATGTTCACGTACTCGCCCTCGGGGGTCTGGGCGGTGTAGCGGGCGGAGATCTCGACGGCGCCGTCGGGGCGCACCAGTTGCCAGTCGCCGCCTCCGGGCAGGATGTCGGCGGTGAACAGGCCGTGGACGTGGCCGCCGGTGACGGGGACGACGCGGCGGTGGCCGGCGCGGGTGTTGCCGTGGTCCTGCAGCGGGGCCAGGTGGACCTCGACGTCGAAGGCCGGAGCCAGGCCGGGAGTGGGTGCGGTGGCGGTCATCGCGTTTCCTTCGGGCCGGGGTGGGTGGGCTGACGCCGGACGGTGATGGCGTCGCGCAGTCGTTCCAGGGCCGGGACCGCGCCAGCGAGGGCACGCCGGTCGGCGGCGGGCAGGGTCGCGACCGCGTCGGCGACCAGGGCGGTGCCGGCGCGGTCGAAGCGGTCGAACAGGTCCAGCGCCTTCGCGGAGGCGGCGACCGCGACCTGACGTCGATCGTCGGAGCGCGGACTGCGGGTGATCAGATCCGCGGATTCCATGACGCGCAACAGGTTGCTGATCGTGGGGCGGCTCAGTCCCAGCCGCTGCGCGAGTTCGCCGGGGGTCGCGGCCGTGCCGCGGGGCAGTACTCGGATGATCTCGATCTGCGGGTCGGGGATCTCCGGCAGGCGTTCGGCGGTGCGGGCGGCGGCCAGCAGCGTACGCCGCAGCGGTGAGATGACGGCGGCGAGCCGGGCCGCGTCCACGGTGCTCACGGTCGACCCGGTGGGGTCAGCGAGGCGCGGCTGTTGAGCGCGTCGGGATGGAACCCGGCGGCCCGTTTGTAGGAGGCCGCGATGTCGGCCAACTCGCCGGGACCGAAGACGTCGCCGATGTCGGCGAACCCGTCGGGTGCGCGTTCGTGGGCCAGCACCATGACCTGCTCGGGGCCTTGGCGGCGGTTGCTCAGAACCAGGGCGGTGGTCGCCGGCCGCCGGTCGGCCTCATACCCGGCCAGGGCCCGGGCGATGTCCGGGGTGGTGGCGAGGTGCCAGGCGAGGGTCCGGGCGTCGAGGATGGCCTGCGACGCGCCGTTGGATCCGTTGGGGTACATCGGGTGGGCGGCGTCGCCGAGCAGGGTCGTGCGGCCGTGGGTCCAGCTGTCGATGGGGTCGCGGTCGACCATCGGGTACTCGAGGATCTGTTCGGCGGCGGCGATGACGGCCGGCACGTCCAGCCAGTCGAAGCGCCAGCCGGTGAACATCTCGACGATCGGACCCGGGTCGACGGCCCGGTTCCAGTCGGCGGTCTGCTGCGCGCCGTCGTCGCGGCGTTCGGCGATGAAGTTGACCCGCGCGGTGCCGTCGGGGTCGGGCGGGCTGAGGGGGTACGCGACGAACTTCTGCTGGCCGTCCCCGGCCATGATCATTGTTCGTCCGTCGAGATAGGACGGAACGCGGGCGGTGCCACGCCACAAGGTCAGCCCGTTCCACTTCGGCGGCCCCTCATCAGGGTGGCGCTGTCGGCGCAGGGCGGAGTGGATGCCGTCGGCCCCGACGATCACGTCCGCCTCGACGCGCACAGGCCCGTCGGCGGTGTCGAAGCAGGCGATGTCGCGGTGGTCGCCGTGTTCGACGGCCGTCAGCGAGTGCCCGGTGCGTACGGCGTCGGCGCCGAGGCGTTCGCGTACGGCGTCGAGGAGCATCCCCTGCAGCCGGCCGCGGTAGACCGACACCTGCGGCCACCGGTAGCCGGCCTCCAGGCCGCGTGGCTCCGTCCAGATCTGCTGCCCGTGCCGGTTGAAGTAGGCCAGCGTGCTGGGGGCGACGCCCAGCGTCGCGACGAGGTCGCCGAGACCGAGCTCGGTCAGTTCCCGCACCGCGTGGGGGAGCAGGTTGATGCCGACACCCAGCGGTCGCAGCTCGCTGACCCGTTCGTAGACGGTCACGTCGCTGATTCCGGCCGCGTGCAGGCTCAGGGCGGTGGTGAGGCCGCCGATGCCGGCACCGGCGATCACGATCGTCATCGGTCGTCCTTCGGTCCGAACGCGGTCCTCATAGTTTTGATACAAAACCATCGGTCGGTCAAGACCCCGCCCCGGAACATCGACAGCAGCCGCTTGACGCACATCATACGTGTGATCTATGTTCCACGGCATGACCCGCGCCGCCCGGTACCTCGGTGCCCGTACGCTCGCCGTCGCGGAGGCCCGCCCGGTGCCGCCCGCGCCCGGACAGGTGCGCATCGACGTGGCGTACACCGGCATCTGCGGCACGGACCTGCACATCCTGCACGGCGCGATGGACCATCGGGTACGCGTGCCGGCCGTCATCGGGCACGAGATGTCCGGTCGGATCGCCGAACTGGGCGAGGGCGTACGCGGCCACGCGGTCGGCGACCCCGTGACGGTGATGCCACTGGACTGGTGTGGGCAGTGCCCCGCCTGCCGGGTCGGCCACACCCACATCTGCCACCGGCTCAACTTCATCGGCGTCGACTCCACCGGCTCGATGCAGGGTTCCTGGACCGTGCCGGCGACCATCCTGGTGCCCCTGCCGGCGGACCTGGCGCTCGAGCACGCGGCGCTCATCGAGCCGACCGCGGTGGCGGTCCACGACGTGCGCCGCTCCCGCCTCGCCGCCGGCGAGCACGCCGTCGTCATCGGGGCCGGCCCCGTCGGCCTGCTCATCGCCACGGTGGCGCGGGCCCGCGGCGCGGCGGTGACCGTGCTGGAACTGGACGCGCACCGACGTGCCGTCGCCGCCGGCCTCGGGCTGACCACGGTGGACCCCGCGGCCGTGGATGTCGCCCGACAGGTGCGCGAGCAGACCGGCGACGCCGGCGCCGACGTGGTGTTCGAGGTCTCCGGCTCCGCCGCCGCCGTGCGCACCGCCACCGATCTGTTGGCCGTGCGTGGGCGCCTGGTCATGGTGGCGATCCATTCGCGGCCGCGTGAGGTGGATCTGCACCGCGTCTTCTGGCGGGAGCTGGAGATGATCGGCGTCCGGGTGTACCAGCGCGATGACTACGAGGAGGCGATCCGGCTGGTCCGCGACGGGCATGTGCCGTCGGACCGGTTGATCTCCCGCATCGTGGCGCTCGACGACGTCGCCGAGGCGTTCGAGGCCCTGGAGGCCGGCGGCGACGTCAAGATCCTGCTCGACTGCGGGGGAGCCCGGTGAAGCTGTTCGACCTGTCCGGCCGGTTGGCCGTCGTGACCGGCTGTCGTCGCGGCATTGGGCTCGCCATGGCCGAGGCGCTCGCCGCGGCCGGTGCGGACATCGTCGGCGTGAGCGCGGCGCTGGAGGACCACGGCAGCGAGGCGGCCGGGCGGGTGGCGGCGCACGGACGTGCGTTCCTGCCCCGCCGCGCGGACCTGTCCGACCGGACCCAGGTCCGGGAGCTCGTGGGCTGGCTCGGCGGGTTGGACCGGCCAGTCGACATCCTGGTCAACAATGCCGGGACCATCCGCCGGGCGCCCGCGGCCACGCACACCGACGAGGACTGGGACCACGTGCTCGAGGTGAACCTCACCGCGCAGTTCGTGCTCGCCCGCGAGCTCGGCCGCGGCATGGTGGGCCGGGGTGCGGGGCGCATCATCTTCACCGCGTCGATGTTGAGCTTCCAGGGGGGCATCACGGTGCCCGGCTACGCCGCCGCCAAGTCGGGCATCGCGGGCATCACCCGGGCACTGGCCAACGAGTGGGCCGCCAGCGGCGTCAACGTCAACGCGATCGCCCCCGGTTACATCGCCACCGACAACACCCGCGCGCTCCAGGACGACCCGGAGCGCAACCGCGCGATCCTCGGCCGGATCCCCGCCGGTCGATGGGGGCTGCCGCAGGACCTCGCCGGTGTGACCGTGTTCCTGGCCTCGGACGCCGCGGCCTACGTCAACGGCGCCATCATCCCGGTCGACGGCGGCTGGCTCGCCCGCTGACCGACTTCGGGGGTGGGCCGTTCGTTACGGCAACAGCGCTCCGGTCCCACTATGCGGGCGGGATTGTTATCGACGGTATACCGCGCGATCGATCGGGTGGAGTCCTCCGCATATACTGAGCGCCTGTTGTAAGGCCATCGGAGGACATATGGCGGCATCGCAGCGATCAACCGCCAGCGCTCTGTCGCCTCCGGCCTGGGCACGGCGCCCCGCCAACCTCGCCAGCGCGCTGACCGCCGAGCTGGTGGAGCGGATCGTCCGGGGTCAGTATGAGCCCGGTACGCCCCTTCCGCCCGAGCCCGCCCTCAGCGAGACCTTCTCCGTGAGCCGCACGGTGGTGCGCGAAGCCGTGAAGATGCTTCAGGAGAAGGGCCTGGTCCAGGTCCGCCACGGGGCGGGCACGACGGTGACCTCACCGACCATGTGGAACATGCTGGACGAGCTGGTCCTGGCCGCGAGCATCGCGGAGGACGAGGGCCTGTCGATCCTCGACGATCTGGTCGCCACCCGGCGCGTGCTGGAGTCGGACATGGCCAACGTGGCCGCCCGGCTGGCCACCGAGGACCTCATCGCGGCCCTCCGGGCGCAGGTCGAGCGGATGGACGAGCTGGTCAGCGACCATGTCACCTACGCCGTGCACGACCGGACCTTCCACGATCTGATCATGCAGGCGTCCGGCAACCGCCTCGCCCGCGCGGTCGTGCGCGCGCTGGAGAGCCAGGTCCTCAACACCGCCCGGTACATGGGCCGGCGCGAACGTGCCCTGTGCGAGGCGTCCAACCAGGGCCACCGGCGCATCTACGAGCGCATTGCCGCGCACGACCCCACCGGTGCCGCGGAAGCGATGTTCAACCACATCACGGAGGCCTGGCTCGTGCGCCGCGGCGAACCCGGCGGCCCGGGTCGGCTCGAGCGTTAGCCGCGTTGTCATCAGGAACCCGGCAACGCGCTATTCGCATCCATTGACATCATACGTCTTATGACCTAGCTTGGTCGTCACCTAGCGGACGGCCGGGTCCGGCCACCTTCTCGAAAGGTGAGCAAAAGATGAACCAGCGAGCACTGTGGTCGGTCGCCGTCGTGGCGGCGCTGGCCTTGACGGGCTGTGGAAGTGCCTCAGGAACCGATAAGTCCAACGGCGAGAGCGGCAAGCTCGTCGTCTGGGACTGGAAGTCCAGCGACAAGACCGCGGCCAACTACGTCGAGAAGGCGAAGGCCGACTTCGCGAAGAAGCACCCCGGCGTGTCCGTCGAGTTCGTGGCGCAGCCGTTCGATCAGTACTACACGCTGCTCGGGACGGCGATCCAGTCGGGCAAGGGTCCGGACGTCATGATGTTCAACGGGGGCGGCCAGCTCCGTGACCGGGTGGACGCGCTCGTTGCTCTCGACGACTACGTCGCCCCCGACAGGCAGCGGCTGGCCGGGTGGGACGCGTTCAGCAAGGCCGGCAAGATCTACGGCGCGCCGGTGACCCTGCAGGGTCACCCCATCTACTACAACAAGACGCTGTACCAGAAGGCCGGCCTCGACGCGGACAAGCCGCCGACGACGTGGACCGGGTTCGTCAGCGACTGCGCCGCCATCAAGAAGGCGACCGGCGCGACGTGCTTCGCGCTGGGCAACAAGGAGGGCATCGGCATCCAGTTCTGGCTCTCCGCGCTGGGCTCCGGCGTGCTGACCCCCCAGGAGTACGACGCCTGGATCGCCGGCAAGCGCGACTGGACCTCCCCGAACGTGAAGCGGATCTTCCAGCTGTGGAAGGAGGCGAACGACGCCGGCCTGAACAACAAGGGCGCCAACTCCACCACGATGTTCACCGACATCTTCAGCGTCTTCGACACCGCCAAGGCGGCCAACATCATCGGGCTGATGTCCGACATCGGCCACTGGAAGGACTTCGGTGAGTTCCTGGGGGCACAGAACGTCGGGGTGATGGTCTCACCCGTGGTGACCGAGGGCTCGACGCCCAGCCTCCCCTTCGACGGCGGCATCGGGTACGCCGTGGCGAAGTGGACGAAGGACCCGGCCGTCGCCGCCGACCTCGTGCGCTCGCTGACCACCACCGACGCTCTGCAGGCGTTCTACAAGGACGCCGGCGCGATCGCCTCCGATACGACGATCTCCACAGCGGACGCCGGACCCGCGGTCGCGACCATCGTGTCAGCGCTCAAGACCGGCAAGCCCGCGCTGCATGTCGCGCTGTCCTCGAAGACGATCGACCTGATGGGCAAGCTGTCGCAGCAGATCCTCGAGGGGTCGGTGACCGTCGACGACGCGCTCAAGCAGCTCGCCGCCTCGGACAAGGCCTGACCCTGTGCCCCTCGGAGAAACGCCGTCGTTGGTCCGCCCCGCCCCGGCGGGGCGGACCAACGACGCGGACGGGACGCCCCGCCGGGCCCGACGACCGCTGGGCGATCGGCTCGCGCCCTTCGTCCTGCTCCTGCCCGCGATCCTGATCATCCTGGTATTCCGGCTGTGGCCGTTGGCGCTCGGCGTGAACTTCTCCTTCACCGGCGACGGCGACCGGGACGGGACTTCGGTCGGGTTCGACAACTACGTCGAACTGTTCGACGACCCGGTGTTCCGCATCGCCCTGCGCAACGTCGGGTGGCTGGTGCTGCTGCTGCCCGTCGCCGTCGCGATCCCGGGCCTGTTGGCGACCTTCATCTTCCTCCGGGTGCCCGGACACCGGTTCTACCGCAGCGTCTACTTCTTCCCCGCCGTGCTGTCGCCGGTGATCGTCGGTTCGATCTTCAACCTGCTCCTGGCCTTCGACGGGCCGCTCAACCGGGTGCTCGGGGCGGTGGGGATCGCGCCGGTGGACTGGCTCGGCGACTCGAAAGTCGCGATCTTCACCGTGGTCGGCGTCCACGTGTGGGCCACGTTCGGCATGGCGCTGGTGGTCTTCCTCGCCGGGTTCGCGACGTTGGACCCGGCGCTGCTGGACGCGGCGCGCTCGGACGGCGCGTCCCTGCCGCAGGTGATCCGGCACGTGATCGTGCCGGGTCTGTCCCGCACGATCCAGTTCGTCTTCGTGACGACCATGATCGGGATGCTGACGTCGATGTTCGGCCTGATCTTCGTGATGACGAGCGGCGGGCCCGGCGGGTCGACCTACCTGCCTGAGTACTACATCTGGATCCAACAGGGTCAGCTGAACCGGCCCGCGCTGGCCTCCGCCGCGTCGACCGTCCTGTTCCTGCTGATGCTCGTCGTCGGTCTCGCGCAGGTCGCCCTGCTGCGGCGGTCGGGGAGGGAGGACTGATGCGCGGTGCCCGGATCGGCCGGTGGGTTGTCGCCGGGTTGATGACCGCGCTCGCGTTGGCCACCATCTATCCGCTGCTGTTCACCGCCAACGCCGCCATGAAGACCCGCCACGAGTACATCCTGGACAGGTTCTCGCCGGCGACCTCGGTGCGCTGGGAGAACCTGGCCACCGCGTGGACGAGCGCGGGCATGGCCCGCTACCTCGCCAACTCGTTCATCGTCGTCACCGGGGCCGTCCTGCTGCTCCTCCTGTTCGGGTCCATGGCCGGCTTCGCGTTGAGCCATGTGCGCTTCCGGGGGTCACGGGCGTTGTTCCTGGGCTGCCTCGCGGCACTCTTCGTGCCGTTTCAGGTGATCATGGTGCCGCTCGTGCGCACCATGGCGGACGTCGGCCTGGTCGACACCTATCCGGGCCTGATCCTGGCCTACGTCGCGCAGTTCCTGCCGTTCACGATCTTTCTGATGACGACGTACTACAGCGGTGTCCCGGCGGACCTCGTCGACGCCGCCCGCATCGACGGGAACAGCCTGTACGGCGTCTACCGCCGGATCATGCTGCCCATCGGCGCGCCCGCGCTGCTGTCCGTCGGCGTTCTCGACGCGTTGTTCTGCTGGAACGACGTGCTCATCGCGCTGCTGATGATGCCGTCCGCCGAGCACCGGACCCTCATGGTCGGGGTGACCGTCCTGCGCGGGCAGTACTCCGCTGACATCCCCACCTTCGCCTCGGGCGTCCTCATCGCCGCGGTACCCGTACTGGCGGTCTATCTGTTCTTCCAGCGCCGGATCGCCGACGCCGTCACCGCTGGTTCAACGAAGGGCTGACATGCGAATCACTGGGTTTCACGCCCTGACGACCGTGCACGACTGGGGCCGGGCCGTTGGCGACGCCAACGGGGTCGTCCCCGACGGCGTCACGGCCATGCCGCTCGTCGTGGTGACCACGGACGAAGGGATCAACGGCGTCGGGCTGGGCCCGCACGTCGAGCTGGCGGAGATCTTCACCGCCATCGAGGGCGAGGACCCGCGCTCCGTGACGGCCCTGTACGACCGGATGCTGCGGCACAGCTTCAAGGCCGGTCACGCGGGCGCCGTCTTCGGCACGATCGGCGCGCTGGACACCGCGCTGTGGGACATCAAGGCGCAGGCGGCGGGCGAGCCACTGTGGCGCCTGCTGGGTGGGCGCGACCCCAGAGTGCCGGCGTACGCGTCAGGCCTCGACATCGGCCTGACCGACGATGAGCTGGTCGACCTTTACCGGGCGTACGCCGAACTGGGCCTGCGGACGGCCAAGATCAAGGGAGGCCTTGACGTCGAACGCGACCGCCACCGGCTGACCCTGGTGCGCGACGTGCTCACCGAGGCCGGCCGGGGGAAGCGGCCCGGACTCATGCTCGACGCCAACGAGACGTGGAGCCGCAAGCAGGCGGTCCGCTACGTCGGCGAGCTGGAGCGGACGCTCGACCTCATCTGGGTCGAGGAACCCGTCCGCCGTTGGGACGCCGAGGGTCACGCCGCGGTGGGACGGTCGATCCGCGCGTCGGTCGCCACCGGGGAGAACCTGAGCGGGCTGGAACAGTACCGCCACCTCCTGTCCGCCGGCGCGGTCGACATCGTCCAGGCGGCCGCGGTGTGGGGCGTGACCCACTTCCTGCGCGTCGCGGCCCTCGCCCATGCCCACGACCTGCCGGTCAGCCCGATCGGCACGACTCCGATCGGTCTGCTGCACGCCGCGACCTCGGTGCCCAACCACATCGCCAGCGAGCTGCAGATCCTGCGGCCCCCGGTCGGCGTGACCGTCGACGTGCACGTCGAGGACGGCGCGTTCGTTCTCGGCGACTCCGCGGGGCTGGGCGTCCGCGTCGACGAGGACGCGATCCACGCCTGCGAGCGCCGGCCGACCACGCCGACGTTCGACGGGCCCGGCGTCCGTCCGGAGCGGGCGGGACACCGACTGCTCGCGGCGTCCTGAGACGGCGCCTCATCCGCCGGGCCGGGCCGGGGTCGGCTTCCGGTTCAGCAGGGCGTGGAACTCCGCGTCGGACCCGGCCAGGAGGGCGTCGTGCACCCGGTGGTACGTCTCATAACTGCGGTTCGCCGGCCACTGCTCGTCCATGAACACGCGCGGCAGGCGGGGGTCCACCCGCAGCAAGGCCAGCCAGTCCGCCACCAGCATCGCGCGCATGCTGAGGGCGGCGCGGCCGTTCATCGACAGCGGGCCGGTCCAGGTCTCGATGAAGCTGAGGTGCTCGCCGCGGATGGCCTCGATATCCCAGGCCGCCCGGACGCTCTCCGCGACGGGGTAGCCGGGCAGCTCCCTGGCGTGGAAGGCCAGAACGGCGTTGGGCGGCAGGTCCCCGCGCAACGGTTCCAGGGCGGCCGCGAGATCAACTTTGCCGGGTGCGAGCCAGAGCCCGTCGCGCAGTGGCGCGAACCCGGCCCACGTCAGGGTGGACCGGAGGCGATGCCGCAGCGTGCGGTGCTCCTCGGGAATGGAGAAGGTCACGAGTGTCCAGCCGCTGCCCACCGGATCGAACGGATGCGAGCTGTGCACGCGCCCGGCGCCTTCCCTCAGCACCGCGGTGCCGTGCTCCGTGAGCGAGAAGAGGATCTCCCGTCCGCTACGGGTCCGTTCGAGGAAGCCGGAGGCGACGAGGCGGTCCAGGGTGGCGCGGGTCGCGGGGGCCGCTACGCCCGCCCCGTCGAGCACGTTGATGAGGATGCTCGCACGGATCGGGCCGGGATCGGCGTCGAGGACGTGCTCGCCCAGGAACGCGAAGATGAGCTGCCTCGGCTGACGACTCCGCACGGTCATGCCGTTCCCGCCAACAGCTTGATCAACGAGGTTCCTTCGCCCGCTTGATCTGACCGTATACATGCGTACGGAGCTCGGTGAACCGCGGCAGCGCCCGGGTCGTGATCTGATCCCGGTCAGCGGGGAGGTCGACGTCCAGGGTCTCCTGAACGCGCGTCGGGGACGCGGACAGGACCAGAACGCGTTCGCCCAGGTACACCGACTCGTCGATGTCGTGGGTGACGAACAGGACCGACACGCCCCGGGTTCGGTGCAGGTCACGGACGAGATCCTCCAGGTCCGCGCGGGTCTGCGCGTCGACCGCGGCGAAGGGCTCATCCATGATCAGGATTTCCGGCTCGTAGGCGATGGCGCGGGCGATCGCGACCCGCTGCTGCATGCCGCCCGACAACTGCCAGGGGTGGCTCTTCGCGGCGTGGGCCAGGCCGACCGCCTCCAGCGAGTCGGTGACGAGCCGGGCGCGCTGGGTGCGGGTGAGCTTCTTGTGCCGCAGCGGAAGCTCGACGTTGCCCCGCACGGTCAGCCAGGGGTAGAGGCTCCGGCCGTACTCCTGGAAGACCAGTGCCATCGACGGCGTCGGTCCGGTGACGCGTACGCCGTCCATCGTGACCTGGCCGCCGCTGGGCCGCAGCAGGCCGGCGATGCACTTGAGCAGCGTCGTCTTGCCGCACCCGGACGGGCCCACGATGCAGAGCAGCTCACCCGCGTCCATCGTGAAGCTCAGGTCCCCGATGGCCTCGACGCCGCCCTTCGCCGACTCGTAGACCTTGCGCAGGTTGTCCACCCGCAACATGGGGTTCCGCTCAGCCACGCTCGACCTCCCGCATGCCGTGATACCAACGGAGGACCCGACGCTCGACGACGCCGAAGACGACCGCGAGCAGCACGCCGGTCAGCCCGAGCAGCACGATGCCACTCCAGCTCTCGGCGATGAGGAAGTTGCGTTGGAAATAGACGATCCGGTAGCCGAGGCCGGATGACGAGGCGAACATCTCCGAGATGACCATCAGGATCAACGCGACCGACAGGCCCTGTCGCGTACCGGTGAAGATGCGTGGGCTGGCCGCCGGCAGCACGACGAACCACAGCCGTTGCCACCAGGTGATCCGGAACGACGCGGCGGTCTCCGTCATGACGCTGTCGGTGCCCCGTACGCCGTCGATGGTGTTCAGCAGGATGGGCCACACCGCGCCCGAGACGATGACCGCGATCTTCATGGTGTCGGTGATGCCGAGCAGCAGCATGACGATCGGGATGAGGGCCGGGGGCGGGACGGCGCGGAAGAACTCCAGCACCGGTTCGGTGAGGTCGCGCAGCCACGGCAGGAGGCCGATGACGGTGCCGGCGGTGACGCCGAGCACGATGGACGCGACGATGCCGATGCCGAGCCGGTAGAGGCTCGGCAGCACCTCGTCGGCGAACGCGGGGCCGATCCAGCTGTCGGCGAACGCCCGGCCGACCGTCAGCGGGTCCGGGTAGAACTTCTCGGCGCCGACCGCCTCATCGGGCTTCCTGGCCACGAGCGCCCAGACCACGAGGATCAACGCCGGCAGGCCGACCGCGAACGCGATGCTCGCGGTGATGCTCCTGACCCGGGCAGCCAAGGCACTCATCGGGCTTCCTCCCCGCGGACCGATTGGTGCCAGTGCAGCGCCCGGCGCTCGATGAGGCGGAAGACCGCGTTGACGGTGATGCCGAGCAGACCCGCGACCACGACAAAGGCGTAGAGGCCCGCCGCGTCGCCGGGCGTCGAGCGGGACAACATGATGAGCGTGCCCAACCCCGGGTTGCCGATGACCATCTCGGCGGTGATGGCGAGGATCAGCGCCACGGACGCGGCCAGGCGCAGACCCGTCATCACGTACGGCAGGGCCGTGGGCAGGACCAGCATCGTCAGCCGTTCGGTCGGCGTCAGCCCGAAGGCGCGGGCGGTGTCGCGGGCGACCACGTCGACGTCCGCGACGCCGTAGAGGACCTGGACGAACATCTGCCAGAACGACGCGTAGACGGTGATGATCAGTGCCGCCTCGATGCTGATGCCCTGGATGATCACGGCGATGGGCACGATGGCCACCGACGGGACGGGCCGCAGGAACTCCACCGTGGTGTGCGTGGCGCGCCGCAGGAACGGCACCAGGCCGATGACCGTGCCGAGCACGAGAGCCGCGACGGTCGCCATGGTCAGGCCGATCGCCCACGCCTGCATCGTGAGGCCGAGTCGACGCCAGAAGGCCAGGTCCACGACCTCCTGCGCGAGCCGTGCCCCGACGTCGGTGACGTACGGCAGGTACTCCCGGTCGACCACGTCGAGCATCGGCATCAGTTGCCAGATGGTCAGGAAACCGAGCAGGCCGATGGCGCCGAGCACCGGCCGACGGGCGCGCGGTTCAGAGAACATGTCGCTCCACGATGGTGCGCGTCCTCCTCCGGGGCGTACCGGAGGAGGACGCGTCGGGCGGTGGCTACTTCTGTTGGACGAGCCGGTCGAGGTTCGGCGACTTCGGGAGCACCTTGTACTTGACGGCGAGGTCGATCAGTTTCTGCAGGCTCGCCTTGTCGATCGTCCAGGTGTAGTCGGGCAGGCGCAACGAGTCGGCGACCGCCGGCGGCAGCGAGGTCATCTTGGCCTTGAGCGCCTGGCGTAGGGCCGCGTTGTTCGCCGGGTCCTTCGCCCACGCGAGGGTTTCCTTCATCGCCGCGGCGAAGTCGTTGACCAGCGCCGGCTGCTCGGTCGTGAGCTTCGCGGTGGTGAACGCGGTCAACGTGGGCAGACCGGGGATCGTCTTCTGGTAGGGCGCCACGATGAAGGTGTCCCCACGTGCCTTGAGCTGCGACACGAAGGGCTCGGTCACCCAGCCGGCGTCGATGTTCCCCGCCTGGAGCTGGGCCGGCACGTCGGGAAACGCGACCTCGACGAACTTGATGGTGCTGGGGTCGCCGCCGTCCTGAGCCACGGACTCCATGATGGTCACGTCCCCGGCGGCCCCGAGGCTGTTGACGGAGACCTTGCGACCGGCCAGATCCCTGGGGCGGGTGATGCCGGACGCCTTGGCCGCGACGACCGCGTTGATGTCGTCTCCACCGGCATAGGACGAGGCGTAGTTCCCGACGATCACCACACCGAGGTCCTGAAGATCCGCGCGGAACGGTCCGAACGGCTGCCCGATCGCGAACTCGAGGTCACCCTTGGTCAGGGCAGGGATGGCGAGCGCGCCGCCCTGGGCCGGCAGCACCTCCACCTCGAGGCCGTGACGCGCGAAGATGCCCTGCGAGATGCCGGCCCAGAGAGCGGCGGTCTCGGCGATGGGCAGGGCCGCGACGCGTACATGGCGCAGACCGGGGCTGGTGGTGGCACTGGTCGTCGGCGAGTCGGAGTCCGTGCATCCACTGAGGCCGATCGCCATGGTGGCGATCAGGGAAAGAGCAAGAACCTTCTTCATAGGAGGCCCTTCCAAGGGACGTGTTGGTGGCCAATCGTGGGCTCAGCCCGGACCGAAAGTCAAGGTTTCCCGAACGCTCGTCATGATTCGGTTGAACGACGACGGTGGACGGAAACCCAGTAACATCCGCGCCATGCCTGAGCTGCTCTACCAACTTGCCCCCGAGCGGGTCGAGCGGGCCCGGGTCAGAGACTTCCAGCGCTGGCTGGCGACCGAGCGGCAGCGTGAGTTCCCGACCTACGCCGAACTGCACGCGTGGTCGGTGTCCGATCTGGAGGGCTTCTGGGCGGCGGTCTGGCAGTACTTCGAAGTCCGCGCGTCCACGCCGTACGACCAGGTGCTGAGCGGGCGGACGATGCCGGGCGCCCGCTGGTTCGCAGGCGCCACCCTCAACTACGCCCAGCACTGCTTCGGCCGACCCGAGGACGCGGACGTCGTCGCCGTGACCGCCTGGTCGCAGACCCGGGCGCCCGTGCAGCTGACCTTCGCCGAACTCGCCGAGCAGGTGCGCCGGCTGCGCGACGGCCTGCGCCGCCTGGGGGTGCGGCGCGGCGACCGGGTGGTCGGCTACCTACCCAACTGTCCCGAGGCGCTCATCGCCTTCCTCGCGACCGCCAGCCTGGGGGCCATCTGGGCCAGCTGCGCGCCCGAGTTCGGTCCGCACAGCGTCGTCGACCGGTTCGCCCAGATCGAACCGACCGTCATGTTCGCCGTCGCGGGTTACACCTACGGCGATGAGCACCTCGACCGACGTCGCGAGGTCGCCCAGGTCCGTGCCCGGATGCCGTCACTGCGGCACGTCGTGCAGGTCCCGTACGGAGCGCACGACCTCGCCGGCGCGCTCGCCTGGGCCGACCTGACGGCGCCCACGCGGTCGCCGTTGGAGTTCGAGCCGGTGCCGTTCGACCACCCGCTCTACGTCCTGTTCTCGTCCGGCACGACCGGTCCGGCGAAGGCGATCGTGCACGGCCACGGCGGCATTCTGCTGGAGCATCTGAAGAGCCTGGGCCTGCACTGGGATCTCGGGCCGGGCGACCGGTTGCTCTGGTTCACCACGACCGCCTGGATGTTGTGGAACCTGCTGGTCTCCGCGCCGCTCGTGCGGGCCTCGCTCGTGATGATCGACGGAAACCCGCTGTACCCCGACGTTGCGGAGCAGTGGCGCGTGGCGGAGCAGACCGGCGCCACGCTCATGGGTGCGAGCCCGGGCTACCTGATGGCGTGCCGCAAGGCGGGCCTGCGCCCGGCGCGCGAGTTCGATCTGTCCCGGCTGCGGCAGATCGGCGTGGCGGGCAGTCCGTTTCCCGCCGAAGGCTTCCGGTGGGTGGCTGAGCAGTTCGGCGACGCGGTGCTGCTCAACGTGGGCAGCGGTGGCACGGATGTCTGCACCGGCCTGGTCCAGGCCTCGCCCCTGCTGCCTGTCTGGGCCGGCGAGATGTCGGGACCGAGCCTCGGGGTGGACGTCAGGGCTTTCGACGAACGTGGCCGCACCGTGGTCGGTGAGCTCGGCGAGCTCGTCATCACGTCGCCGATGCCGTCCATGCCCGTCGGTCTGTGGGGCGACGCCGACGGCAGCCGGCTGTGGGAGTCGTACTTCTCGGACTACCCGGGCGCGTTCCGGTTCGGTGACTGGTGCCGCTTCTCGACCGCCGGGACCTGCGTCATCACAGGCCGTTCCGACGCCACCCTCAACCGCGGGGGAGTACGTCTGGGCACGGGGGAGTTCTACCAGGTGCTGCAGGACCTCCCAGGGGTGGCGGACAGCGTCGTGGTGCACCTGGAGGACGCCGCCGGCGGGCCCGGCGAGCTGCTGCTGTTCGTGGTGCCGCAACCGGGCGTCACCGTCGACGACGACCTGCGCCGGCGGCTCGCGGACGAGATCCGCGCGGCTCTGTCGCCCCGCCACGTTCCGGACGACGTCGTCGCCGTACCGGCGATCCCCTACTCCCGTACCGGCAAGAAGTTGGAGGTACCCGTCAAGAAGATCCTGCGCGGCGCCGACCCTCGGGCCGTGGCGTCCCCGGACGCCCTGCTCGACCCCGGTGCGCTCGACGCGTTCGTCGCGTACTACCGCGAGCGGCGGCACGTCGGGCCATGAGGGCCGCGGCTCCGCGCCCGGCCCTTCGCCGGTAGTTTCATCCCCGCCGAAATCAGCGACAGCAGGTACTCCCGCCACCACCGGACCGGAGACCGACGTCGTCGAGTTCGCCGTACGGACGGGCCACCAGCGCCATTGACGGGCGTCAGTTCGGTCCTTAACGTCGGACGTCGTACGTCTTTCGTGGCAATGCCTTTTTTCAGCGCGAAGACGGGACTGCGACGGGTCGGACCGTCGTCGATCGAGGAGGAATCGCACTGATGAACGACGTTCCCGTTCGCCCGAGACGCCGTGCCGGCGGTCGCGCCCGGCTGCTGGTCGGCGGTGCCTGCGCCATGGTGATCGCCGTGTCCTCGGTGGCCATGGCCACCTTCGCCCACGCCGATCTCCCCGGCCCGGCCGGGACCACATTGAAGGCCGCCGCCGAGCGGAGCGGCCGGTACTTCGGCTTTGCCATGGGGGCGGACCGCCTCAACGACTCAGGCTTCCAGACGATCGCGCGTCGCGAGTTCGACATGTTGACGGCCGTCAACGAGATGAAGCCCGACGCGACCGAGCCGAGCCAGGGTCGGTTCGACTTCAGCAGGGGTGACGCGCTCTACAACTGGGCCGTCCAGAACGGCATGCGGGTGCGTGGTCACACCCTCGCCTGGCACGCGCAGCAGCCGAGCTTCTGGCGCAATCTGAGTGGCAGCGCCCTGCGCTCCGCGATGATCAGCCACATCAACGGTGTCCTGGCCCACTACAAAGGCAAGATCTTCCAGTGGGACGTGGTCAACGAGGCCTTCGAGGAGAACGGCAGCCGGCGGTCGTCGAATCTGCAGGCGACCGGCAACGACTGGATCGAAGCGGCGTTCCGGGCCGCCCGCACCGCCGACCCGGCCGCGCAGTTGTGCTACAACGACTACAACATCGAGAACTGGACCTACGGCAAGACGCAGGGCGTCTACCGCATGATCCAGGACTTCAAGTCCCGTGGCGTGCCGATCGACTGCGTCGGCCTGCAGACCCACTTCACCGGGGGTAGCTCGCTGCCGGGCAACTTCCAGCAGACGCTGTCGAGCTTCGCCGCCCTCGGGGTGGACGTGGTGCTGACCGAGGTCGACGTCACGAACGCGTCGAGCAGTCAGTACCAGGGGCTGACCCAGGCGTGCATGAACGTCCCCCGCTGCCTCGGCATCACGACGTGGGGCGTACGCGACAGTGACTCCTGGCGCAGCAACGAGAGCCCGCTGCTGTTCGACAGCGGCAGCAACAAGAAGGCCGCGTACACGTCGGTCCTCAACGCACTCAACGCCGCCTCCACCACGGTGCCGGGGACGACCACGCCGACCAGCGGCACGCCGCCGACGAGCGTGCCGCCGAGCAGCAGGCCGCCGACGAGCACGCCGCCGACGAGTACGCCGCCGACCAGCAGGCCGCCGACCAGTGCGCCGCCCGTCACCGGGCAGTGGAGCGCCTGCACCGCGACATTCCGCATGGTCAACAGCTGGGGCGGTGGCTACCAGGGCGAGGTCATCGTGACCAACAACGGCTCTGCCGCGCTCAGCGGCTGGACCGTGCGGCTGACGCTGGCCAGCGGGCAGACCCTCGCCCAGGTCTGGAACGGCGTCAACACCGGCACCAGCGGCGCGATCAGCGTCCGCAACGCCTCGTACAACGGCACCGTCGGCGGGAACGCCGCGACCAACTTCGGCTTCCTGGTCAACGGGAGTACCAACGCGGCGCCCGGCAACATCTCGTGCACCAGCCCCTGACCGACGCACTTCGTAGCAGGACGCTGGCAGGGCCCGGAGCCACCCGCTCCGGGCCCTGTGCCGTCGTGGCTGGCAGGGCAAGGAAGCCCATTGACGGTTATCAGTTGAAGCCCTAGCGTCAGACATCTTACGTCTTACCTCGTTCAGGGAGTTTGCGAATGTCCGGACGTAGATCTGTGATGGGGGCTGTCGTGGCCGTCGCCGTGCTCCTCTCCGCCGTACTGGCAGGTGCATTTATGAGCTCAACGCCGGCCTCGGGCGCGACCCAGGCGACCTACTACGTCGCGCCCAACGGCAACGACGCGGATCCGGGAACGCTCACCTCGCCGTTCAGGACCCTGCAGCGCGCCCGGGACGTCGTCCGGACGGTCAACGCGAACATGACCGGCGACATCTACGTGTACCTGCGGGGCGGGAGCTATCCGGTCAGCAGCACCGTCGAGTTCGGTCCCGCTGACTCCGGCACCAACGGCTTCCGCGTTGTGTACGCCGCGTACCCGAACGAGCGGCCGGTCCTCGAGGGCGGCGTCCAGGTGACCGGCTGGACGCAGCACAGCGGCAACATCTGGAAAGCCCCGCTCGACCGGAGCAACAAGCTGCGCGCGCTCTATGTCAACAACAAGCGGGCCTACATGGCCTCGAAAACGGTAGGTTCGGCCGGCTGCCACGGGACGTACAACATCACGGCCGGGCAGGCCGCGTGGGCCTGGGAGTCCGGGTCTCAGTGTGACGGCGCCAGATACAGCCTGTCTGACTTCCCGTCCATCGCCCGCAACCAGGACGATATCGAGATCGAGACGGCGACGACCTGGACCACGGCCATCGTGGGCGTCCGCCAGGTCACCAGCGACGGCTCGAACCGGATAGCGCTGTTCCAGCAGCCGGGCGCGGCCATCGCGCAGGGTGCGTACAACGGCAACGCCCAGGTCGGCGGAACGCACAAGCTCATGAACGCGTACGAGTTCCTGGACGCGCCGGGCGAGTTCTACTTCGACAAGGGCAGCCGGACGCTGTACTACTACCGGGCCAGCTCCGAGGACATGTCGACCGCGACGGTCTTCGCGCCGAACAACGTCACCACCGTGCTGCGGGTGGCGGGCACCTCGACGAGCAGCCACGCCCGCAACATCACGTTCTCCGGTCTCACGGTGCGCCACTCCGACTGGAACCTCTTCAACGTGGCCGGCTCCGAGTTCAAGCAGGCGCAGCAGGGCAACCTGGGTGCCACCGCGTACGCGAGGCGCAACTTCCACGACTACTACTACCGCAACGTGGACGTCACCCCCGGCATCATCCACGTCCAGAACGCCGACGGGATCCTGTTTTCGCGCAACCGGGTGGAGCACACCGGTGCCGACGGCATCAGTCTGGTCAACGACGTGCAGAGCTCGCAGTTGATCGGGAACTACACCAACGACGTCGCCGGCTCCGCCATCTCGGTGGGCCATCCCCAGCACGTCTACATCGGCGACCACACGTCGAGCAACCGCGAGAAGTACCCGACCCAGGTCGAGGGACTCCCCAGGAACATCGAGATCAGGAACAACTACCTCTACGACAGCGCCGTGCTGTTCAACGGGCACAGTCCGATCTCGGCATACTTCGTCGACACCCTGACCGTGCAGCGCAACCGGATCGAGAAGGCGCCGTGGTCGGGCATCACCCTCGGGTGGGGGTGGTGGAACTTCGACGGATCGTCAGGGTCGATCGCGCCCAACCGGCCGACCACGACGGCCAGGAACAACAACATCAGCTACAACCACATCATCGACACGGTCCAGCGCCTGGCCGATACGGCTCCCATCTACACGCTCGGCAGCCAGCCCGGAACCGTCATCGCCAACAACTATCTCCAGGGAGTGCCGTCCGGACACAAGTACGGGCTGCACCCGGATGAGGGCTCGGCGTACATCACCTTCCGCGACAACGTCCTGAGCGTGGACAAGAACGTCACCTGGCTCATCAACTCCGACGACTTCGGGCGCAAGCACGATCTGAGCATCACGCAGACGTACGGCCCGATCAACAAGGTCTCCAACAAGAGCCTGCCGAACAGCACGGTCCAGGACATCCTCGTCTACTCCGACTATGTCTGGCCGGCGGCGGCCTACGGCATCGCCGTGAACTCCGGGCTCGAGGACGCCTACCGGGACATCGTGCCGGCAGGCAACCTCTCCCTGCCGGACTACGCCCTGCCGGCCAGCACCTTCGTCGGCAGCGGGACGTCGTCGGTGCCGATCCGGAGCACCGGTGACGCGACCAGGTCGATCTGGTTGGCTCCCTCCGGCACGACGACGTTCGTCGCGGGCGCGACGATGACCAGGGCCGACGGCACCGCCACGTCGATAGCCGTGCCCACGTCGTCGGGCGACTACCGGCTCTACGTCCTCGACGCGCAGGGCAACCGATCGGCTGAGTCGAAGTCCATCGTCAGGCGGCAGGGCAGCGGCGGCGGCCAGCAGAACGTGCAGCTCGTGGGCGGCCAGTCGGGTCGTTGCGTCGACGTGCCGAACTCCACGACCGCCAACGGCACCCAGGCGCAGCTGTGGGACTGCTCCGGCGGCACGAACCAGCGGTGGACGTACACCGCGGCCAAGCAGCTGACCGTGTACGGCAGCAAGTGCCTGGACGCGTCCGGGGCGGGCACCACCAACGGCACCCAGGTCATCATCTGGGACTGCCACGGTGGGCTCAACCAGCAGTGGAACCTCAACGCCAACGGCACCGTCACGAATGTCCAGTCCGGACTCTGCGTTGACGCCTTCGGCGCCGCCACCGCGAACGGCACGAAGATAATTCTATGGTCCTGCAACGGCGGCACGAACCAGCAGTGGAGCCTGCGCAGCTGAGCACATCCGGGGCCGGGCAGAACCTCTGCCCGGCCCCTCCGGCTCAAGCCCGCGTGAGCGCTATTCCGGACGGCGGAACAGCGCGTCGACGTCGGGCAGGCCGTCGAAGCGGGTGAACGTACCGGCATCCTTGATCTCGTGGGCCGCCTGCAGGAGTGCGCCCCACGCGACCCGCGCGAGGGTCCCGCCGACACTGATGCGTCGGACGCCGAGTGCCGCCGCCTCGGCGACCGTGATGAACGGTGCGTTGATAAGGAGGTTCACGGGTTTGGGGGCCACGGCCCCGACGATCGCGGCAACGTGCTCGTGGGTGCTGACCCGTGGCGCGTAGAGACAGTCGGCGCCCGCGTCGGCGTAGGCACGCAGCCGTCGCAGCGTCTCGTCGATGTCCGGGCGGCCGACCACGAATCCCTCCGACCGGCCGGTCAGGACGACGCCGGTGCCGCTCGCGTCGATCGCTTCGCGTGCGGCGCGGACGCGCTCCACCGCCAGGTCGAAGTCGTGCAGCGGATGGTCCGTGTCGCCGGTGGAGTCCTCGATGGACAGCCCGGCGATCCCGGTGCCCGCCGCCAACCGCACGTTCGTCGCGACGTGTTCGGGATCGACCGCGTAGCCGCCCTCGAAGTCGGCGTTCACCGGCACCGACACGGACGCGGCGGTGACGCGCAGGTGCTCGGTCACGTCCTCGATCGTCACCTGGTTGTCCGCACGACCCGTCGTCCACGCGAAGCCGGCGCTGGTCGTGGCGAGCGCCGGAAAGCCGAGTTGTGCCAGCGCGCGGGCGGTTCCCGCGTCCCAGTAGTTCGGCATGACGAAGGTGCCGGTCGCGTGCAGACGGCGGAACTCGGCGACTCGCTCGTCCTGCGTGCTCATGTCGTCCCCCCCAAGGGCCGCGGCGGTGTGGACACACACTAACCGGCGAACGGACCGCGAGACCCCACGCCTCGTGCCGAACCTCCAATGCCTTTCTTCGGCACGGTGTCGTAGGTGTTGCCGGCCCGAGGACCGGCGTTTGAACGTGGCTGTAATGAGGGTCAAGAGGGTCACCAACAAGTATTTCTCATGGTCGATGCGCTGTGAAACGGCAACTGTCCGACCAGCCGTTTCGCGATGCCTCTCTGGACAATGAAACGCCGAAGAAACGCCGAGTTCGGCTCAGCGAAAGAGCGGCGCCAACCGAATCACGTCATCGCGAAGAAACGTGGTTCCGAACCCTCGTGTAATTCCGCGGCCGGCATCCTCTGGGACGCGAGGGCCGACTTCGCGACGTGGTTCAATGCCAAACCGGAGTCGATGGCGGTGCTCGCGCATGATCGGCGCCGGTCCGGCCGTCAGACACGCGACCAGTCGATCGTGGCGGTTTCCGGGCTGTCCGGCAGGTAGGACACCGGCACCGGCCGGCCGGGGGCCAGCAGGTGCTCCTTGCCGTCGGGGAGGTGGACCAGGGCCGTCGTCTGCAGCTCCGTGCCGTTCGGCCCGACGTAGCTCAAGCCGACCTGGACCGGCGGGTCCTCGTCCCCGTCGGCATCCGGGTGCCCGGCCAGCTCCAGGGACAGGACCTGGCCGTACGAGGCCACCCCGGCGGCGACGATGTCGTCCGCGGTGACCGTGGTGACCGTCGCCCCGGCCGTTGGCGCGGTCACCAGGTCGTACAGGGTCGGCTCCGCCTCGACCGGGGCAACCGCGACGGTGCCCGGGTTCGCCCGGTCCACGCGGACGGGCACCACCATGCCGGGCCGTAGCGAACTCCACGCCGTGCGGCCCTGCAGCACGTGCCGGATCGCCGCCCGGTACGGCGGCCGGCCGGGCAGCGTCACGCGCAGGTGGAGCTGGACCACCAGGTTCACGTCGCCGATGGTCGTGCCCGTGTCCCGCACCGACAGCACCTGCGCCGTGCCCGGCATGCCGTCGCGGAGCAGGGCGGACGTGTCCAGCTTGGCTACGGACCGCGCGCCGCCCAGGAGGAGGAGGCCGACCGGGATCAACACCACCGCCGTGAACACCAGGCTGCCCGACCCTCCGGACGAGGCGACGAGTGCCCACACGCCGCAGAGCACGCCGGCCGTCAGGCAGGCGCTACCGACGATGTTCAGGCTCCACCGGCTGGCGCGCATACGTGTCCCACTCCCGATCGAATCGACCGAAGCGTATGGCGGCCTCACGTGGGCGGCGCGCCTGCGTCCCCAACGCGACAGCCGTGGAGGGCCGTCGGCGTCCTGCGGGTACTGTCGAAACCCATCGAACGACACCGATGGAGCTTGCGGGGAGGGTGATGGGCGCGGACGACGCGACGGGGGTGTCGCCCGACCGCCTGGCGTCGGTGACGACGCTCGCCGAGCTGGCCGAGGTGTTGCACGCCTTGCGGCGCCGGTACGCGCGCCGCACCGGGCAGCCGGTGCCGACCTACCGCGACATCGCCGCCCGTGCCGGGTGGTCGCACAGCATCATCGGACAGTACTTCACCGGGCAGACGCTGCCGCCGCCGGACCGGTTCGACGTGCTGGTCCGCCTGCTCGGCGCGTCCCCCGGAGAGCAGGGCGGGCTGGCCACCGCGCTCGACCGCGTCGCCGACGGCCGTCGGCAGCGCCCGGCCGCGGACCCCAGCCGATCCGCGGTGCCGGCACAGCTGCCCATGGACGTGGCCGACTTCGTCGGGCGCGGGACCGAACTGGCCCGACTCGACGAACTGGCTGTCGCCGCGAGCCGGCTGATCGTCATCGTCGGCACCGGCGGCGTCGGCAAGACGTCGCTCGCCGTGCGCTTCGCCCACCGGTCCAGGGCGGCCTTCCCGGACGGGCAGCTGTTCGTCGACCTGCGCGGCTACCACCCGGAGCGACCGCTGCAGCCGGCCGACGCGCTGGCCGGCTTCCTGCGCGCGCTCGGCGTGCCCTCGCACGAGATCCCCGTCGACGAGCAGGAACGCGCGTCGCGCTACCGCACGGAGCTGGAGCACAAGCGCGCCCTCGTGGTGCTCGACAACGCGGCGACGGCCGAACAGGTGCGACCGCTCCTGCCCGGCTGCGGGACGTGCCTCGTGCTGGTCACGAGCCGGGACACGCAGGCCGGGCTGGTGGTGCGGCACGGCGCGCACCGGGTGGCCCTCGACGTGCTGCCGGACGCGGACGCCCTCGACCTGCTGCGGCGGCTGGCGGCCGAGCAGGTGAGGCGCGACCCGCCCGCGGCCCGGCAGCTCGTCGACCAGTGTGCCCGGCTGCCACTCGCCCTGCGCATCGCGGCGGAGATCGCCGTCGCCCGCCCGTCCGCCGGTCTGGTCGAGCTCGTCACCGACCTGACGGACGAGCAGCGCCGGCTGCGCCGGCTCAGCGCCGGCACCGACCGTCTCACCGCCGTTGACGCGGTCTTCTCCTGGTCGTACCGGCAGCTGGCGCCGGCCGCACGGCGCCTGTTGCGGACCCTGGGCCTGCACCCGGGGCGGGACTTCGACCGTTACGCCGCGGCCGCGCTCGCCGGTGTGCCCGTCGACCAGGCGGGGGACCTGCTCGACACGCTCACGCGCGCCCACCTCGTGCAGGTCGCCGCCGCCGGAACGGACGCCTCCCGCCGGTACCAGATGCATGATCTTCTGCGGGCCTACGCGGCGAGCCTGGCGCTCGCGCGCAACGCCCGGCCCGCTCCCGACACGGCGCGCGAGCGCCTCTACGGGCACTACGTGCGCGCCGCCGACCAGGCGGTGCACGCGCTCTATCCGGCCGATGTGGACCGGCGACCGCCGGCCGGGCGCGGGGCCGTCGCCTGCCCGCCGCTGGAGAACCCCACCGACGCGCTCGCCTGGCTCGACGTTGAGCGCGCCAACCTGGTCGCGGTGGTCGACGACGCCGTGGCCCACGACCGGTACGGGCACGCGGTGATGCTGGCCCGGGTCCTGTTCCGCTATCTGGACGGCGGCCACCCGCGCGAGGCCGTCGCCGTGCACACCCGCGCCGTGGAGGCCGCCCGGCAGCTCGCCGAACCGGCCGCCGAGGCCCGCGCACTCGGCGATCTCGGCAGCGCGTACTGGCAGCGCAGCGAACTGGCCCGGGCGGCCGACCACTTTCAGCGGGCACACGACCTGCTGACCGCGCTCGGCGACGAGGCCGGCCGCGTCCGGATGATGAACAGCCTGGGCATCGTGCACTGGCGGCAGGGTGCGCTGGCGGAGGCCGCCCGCTACTGCGGCGAGGCTATGGCCGGCTTCGCGCGGCTCGGCGATCCGCACGGTGAGGCCCGCGCGATGACGAACCTCGGCGTGGTCCGCCTGCGTCAGCACCGACTCGACGAGGCCGCCGACCTGCTGCGCCGCGCGCTGGTGACGCACCGCGACATCGGCTGCCGCGACGGCGGCGCGTACACGCTGACGAGCCTGGGGGAGGTGCTGGCGCGCCAGGGCCGGCCCGACGAGGCGGCCGCGCACCACCGTCGCGCCATCGAGGAGTTCCGCCAGGTGGGCGACGGCACGGGCGAGACGTACGCGCTGGACAACCTCGGCGCGGCCGAGCGCGACCTGGGCCGGCTGGCCGAGTCGGCCGAGTGCCACGTGCGGGCCCTGCGCCGGTTCACCCAGCGCGGCGACCTCTACGGCCAGGCCCGCTGCGTGCTCAACCTGGCGGCGCTGGCCGACCGGCGGGGTGGCCACGGGGAGGCGGTGCGGCACTACCGCCGGGCGATCGAGCTGGCCCGGCGCGTCGGCGACCGCGCCAGCGAGGCCGAGGCGCTCGACGGACTGGCTCTCGTGTCAGCCGGTGAGCCGTAGCCGGCGTCCGACACCCCGTGGGCGGTCGGACGCCGGCCGGTCGCGCGGGACGCTAACAGCTCAGGCCCTTGCGGCCGGTCCAACCGCCGATCAGGTACCACTCCTTGCGCCAGCTGCAGTACCCGACGTAGCTGAGGCTGCCGCCGGTCGGCGCGACCCAGTGCCGGCCCCGGTAGTAGCACGTCAACGTGTACAACCCGTCGCCCGAGCTTCCGGTCCGTGCCCCGGTATCCACGCCCTCGGCACCGCCCATGCCGCCGCCGATGAGAAAGCCCGGGTCCGTGGCCGGGCAGGTTGTTGCCGCCTGTGCCGGCGACGCCGACAGCAGAACCGTGCCGGCCGTTGCCAACATCAGCGTCACTCCTGCGAGAGCTACCCGCCGAACCATCTTCATACGCCTTCCCCTCGTCCATTCGCCGACGCGGCTGAGCCCGTCGCCGGAACCGATGACGGCCATTGTGGAGAGTCGATGTCCGCGGCTGGCTCGGTTCTGGACAGCGACGGACAGCGCTGGACAGGGCGGCGGTCGTCAACCGCGCCTCCCTGAGGACGGGCGTGCTTAGATCTGTCGAGCGTGCCGGATCAGCTTGGAGGCGTTCATGGTGTCGACACCACCGCTGCGACTGACCGAACGGATCCCGGCCGACCTGCCGTTGGTGGTGCACCACAACGTCCGTAAGCGGCTGCTCGTGTACGGGTCGGCGTACTTCGCGTGGTGCCTGGTGCTGCTCGGTCCGGCGGCGCTACTGGTTCCCACCACCGCCGGCCGCGGCGTGATCGCCGTCGTCGTCGCCGGTGGCTGCCTGGTGCCGGTCGTGGGTTTCCTGCTCGGGGTGTACCTGTGGGCGCTGGCCTCGCGCGGCCCGGTGCTCGCCGCCGGGCCGGATGGCATGTGGGTCAAATGCCGGTCGGTGCCCGTGCGGGCGGTCTGGCTGCCGTGGGAGTCGATCGAGCTGGTGAGCCGGAGCCGCTGGTGGGCGTTCGAAAGGATGATCAAGATCCGGCCACGCGACCCGGACATCCGCCGGCAGTTCGGCCCGGCCGGTACGTTCGACGCCACGATCGGCTGGTGGTACTTCGGCCCACCGCTCAGCGCGCTGCTCAGCTTCACCGACCGCGCCGAGTCGGAGGTCCTGGCCGCGATCGAGCGCTACAGCGCGGGCCGGCTAACGTAGCGGCATGCGACTTCATGTCGGCTGCGCCATGTGGACGCACAAGGCGTGGCAGGCGCGGTGGCAGACCGGCCCGGACCGGCTGCGCGCCTACGCCAGCCGCTGCACCGCGGTCGAGGGCAACACGACGTTCTACGCGACCCCGACCAGCGAGACCGTGGCGTCCTGGGCGCGGCAGACCGGGCCCGACTTCCGGTTCGTGGTCAAGCTGCCGAGGACTGTCACCCACGAGCGCCGCCTCGCCGGTGCCGACGCCGAGTTGGGCGCGTTCCTGCGCGCCATCGAGCCGCTCGGCCCCCGGACGCACGCCGTGTGGGTCCAGTTGCCGGGGTCGTTCGGGCCCCCGGACGTGGGCGTGCTCGCCAGCTTCCTGCGCCGCCTGCCGACCGCCCACCGCTACGCGGTCGAGGTGCGCCATCCCGACTTCTTCACCAGTCCCGGCGCGGCGCGGCTGCTGGAGGAGGCGCTCGCCGTGGTGGCCGCCGAGTGGGTGCCGTTCGACACCACGGCGTTCTTCCGGCACCCGCCGACCAGCGACGCGGAACGCGACGCGTGGACCAGGAAGCCGCGCCTCCCGTTGCGTACGACGGCGCTGACCGACCGGCCGATCGTGCGCTACCTGGGACGCGACGCCGACGAGGACACGATCGCGGGGTGGCTGCCCTGGGTCGACGTCGTGGTGGGCTGGCTGCGCGAAGGGCGCTCGCCGACCGTGTTCGTCCACACGCCCGACGACGCGCGGGCCCCGGATCTGGCCCGCCGCTTCCACGACGACGTGCGGGTCAGGGTGCCGGACCTGGCGCCGCTGCCCGACCCGATCGAAACGGCGCCACTCACGCTCTTCTAGATCCGTCGCGTCATCGGCTCGGCAACATGATCAGCCAGAGCGCCGGATGCAGGTCTACCGGGACACTCGTCACCGGCCGGCGGTATGGCCGGACCTCATGAGGTACTCATGGACCAGGCGGACCGCCATCGATCCCTCACCGACCGCTGACGCCACCCGTTTGATCGATCCGCTTCGGACATCGCCGGCGGCGAGTACGCCGGCTCGGCTGGTCTCAAGTGCGAACCGCTGGTGGCCACCGGTGCGCACGTATCCGTGGTCGTCGAGGTCGAGGCTGCCGCGCAGCCATCCGGTGCACGGTTGCGCGCCGATGAAGACGAACAGCAGGGCTGCCGCCAGCCGCCGGACTTCGCCGGTCCTGTTGTCCACGACGGCCAGCGCCTCCAGCACGCCGTCCCGGCCCACCGGTGCAGACACCTCGGTGTGGGGTGACACCTCGATGTCCGGGTCGCGCTCGATCTGGTCGACCAGGTAGCGGGACATGTCGCGGCCGAGGTCGTCGTGGCGGATGAGCAGCTGGATGCGCGACGCGTGCCGAGCCAGGTAGAGCGTTGCCTGTCCGGCGGAGTTGCCGCCGCCGACGACCACCACGGGCTGGCTCTGGCAGAACCGGGCTTCCATGGCCGTGGCGGCGTAGTACACGCTGGTGCCTTCGAACTCGGCCAGGCGTGGTACGTCGAGCCGGCGGTACCGGGCGCCGGTGGCGATCAGGACGGTGCGGGCGGTGATCTCGTCCGCCCCGTCGAGGTCGACCGTGTGGTACCCGTCGCGTCGGTCAAGCCGGACCGCCTCGGCCGGGACGCTGAAGCTGGCGCCGAACTTCTCGGCCTGGATCACCGCCCGGTCGGCCAGCTCGGCGCCAGAGATACCGGTGGGGAAGCCGAGGTAGTTCTCGATACGCGACGACGTGCCGGCCTGGCCACCGGTCGCGACCGCGTCGAGGACGACGGTCGACAGGCCCTCGGACGCGCCGTAGACCGCGGCGGCCAGCCCGGCCGGCCCGGCACCGATGACGATGAGATCCCGGATCGCGTGCGGGGCACCGGACAGTGGCAGGCCCACGACCCGCGCCAGCTCGGCGTTGCTCGGGTTGCGCAGCACCTGGGCACTGCGCCAGACCACCACCGGGGCCTGCTCGGGCGGCACGCCGATCCGTTGTAGCAGCGCCTCGGCGGCGGGGTCGTGCTCCAGGTCGATCCAGGTGTGCGGTACCCGGTTGCGGGCGGCGAACTCCCGCAGCCGTCGGGTGTCCGGTGAGTACCCCGAACCGATGATCCGAATGCCGGCCACCGACCCGGCGAGCAGGTCCCGCCGGCAGACGAAGGCGCGCAGGATCAGGTCACCCAGTACCGGGTGCCGGCTCACCAGCCGGCCCAGGTCCGGCACCGGGACCTCGAGCACCTCGCCCGGCTCGTCGACCACCGACGACACGAACGCCGGCTGGCCGGTGAGCAAACCGACCTCGTCGAGGAACCGGCCGGGACCGTGTACCCGCACCAGCCGCTGGGATTCGGTGCCGTATCCGTCGTACACGGCCACCTTCCCGGCGAGGACGACGATGAAGTCCCGGTCTCGCTGGCCCTCGTGGATGAGGACATCTCCCCGCTCGGTGCGCCGGGTCCGGCCACACTCCCGCAGCAGGGCGATCTGCTCCTCGTCCAGCCGGGGGAACGCACCACCCTGGTCGGGTGTCTCGGCGGTCATGCGGCGCCGCCCGGCTGCCCGGCCGTGGCCCTCTCGCCCAGGGCTGCCTCGACCCAGGTGCGCAGCGCGGCCGCCGGAGCGGCACCGGTCTGGCGCGCGACGACCTGCCCGTTGTCCAGCACGAGAAGCGTCGGTACCGCCTGCACCCCGAACCGCGCCGCGAGCTCGGGCGACTCATCGACGTTGACCTTCACCAGCTTCACCGTGCCGGCAAGTTCGGTGGCGACGCGGTCGAGTGCGGGGCTGACGGTCCGGCACGGTGCGCACCACGGCGCCCACAGGTCGACGACCACCGGTACGGTGGACTGCCCGGCGACCTCGGCGAAGTCGTCGTCGCCGGCCCTGGCCACCCACGGCAGGCGGCGATGGCAGTTGCCGCACCGGGGCGTCCCGGTGGCGACGGCCGGCACCCGGTTCTTGCGCCCGCAGTTCGGGCACTGCATGATCTCGGTCGCCACGTCAGGCCTCCGGAGTTGTCATGGGCGCCGGTCGGCTCGTCACCATCGATGTCGATCCGGATCAGTGCGCCGCTGCGGACCTCTTTCTGTGGCAGCGCCCAGCCGATGCATATCTCTGCCGCGCGGGTGGCCGCGCTCCGTACACGGGGTCGTAGCCACGCTTGGCGATGGACCGACGGCGTGTGAAGTTCACTACCCACCGGGGAGCCACCTAACCCAACAATCGCCCGCTACGTGAAGATTGCGCCGCCACTCCGGATGGCGGGGCCGGTCATCCGGGTCATGGGGCCGACCGCGGGCCGGTTGTCGTAGGCATTGAGGCTGAGCCAACCGGGGGACCTCGCCGAGCAGCTGCACCGACAGGGACTCACCGTGATCTGTGAGGAGAACAGCTATGACTTCGCTCCAGCTGACCAACCGGATCGTGATGGCGATGCAGGCCGCCGAAGTTCAGCACCGTCTTGTCGCGGTCGGCGGATGGTATGACGACGTCAACGTGCCAGGCCCACAGCTAGGGCTGTTGGACGGTTGCCGGTCATCGCGGGGTGGCGACGTCGTTGGCGACGGCAAGACCTCACATCGACGTGCATGATGGGAGATATGGCGGACGAGCGTTCTACGAACGCGACGGATTCACCGCACCGTCCGCTGACGTGGCAGGCGGCCTTCGACGATCCGGTGGAGTGGGTCGCGGCGGTCCAAGCGCGGTTGCCCGACCAACCGGCGGTGGCGTCGGGTTCAGCCTCGCGGACCAGGATCGGGTTGGCGTTTGAGCTCGCGGTCGGCCTCGTTCTCGTGGTCGATGCGTACCAGGACCGGATCGCTCGCCTCCCGGTCGAGCGGGCCGAATGGATACGGGCCCAGGTTGAGCTCTATCGGTTGGCCGGCGGTCATGATCAGGTCGGCTCGCTGCTGCAGGCCGCGTGCTACATGGCTGCGCTGGATGAGTTCGTCGTCAAGTACGGGTTGTGGGGTTCCGCGGAGCAGGCTCTGCAGATCACGACCATGCTGATAGGCATGGACTGGCCGGCGAAGCTGTGGACCGCGGCAGAAGGGGAGCTGCGAGCACTATGGTCGGTGCATTGCGCGTCTGGTCGCGAGGAATTGCACAGCTGGGGTGACGTCGTGGTGAGCGTGCCGCTGCAGCGCAGCACTGGCGTGTGTGGCGAGTTCGTGTCGGCGTACGCGGACCTGATCGTCGGCCCGCTTCTCGTTGAGATTAAGACAGGTCATGTCAGCTCTGACTGGGATCTGCGCGACGCTTATGACCAGCTCGCTCGATACGCCAGACTCGCCCCCGCAGCGGGCCATCCCATCACGACCTTGGGCCTGTACCTCGCCCGGTACGGGCAGTTGCTGACCTGGCCGGTGAAGTGAGTAGAAGCTGTCCCACGCTGTCCGCCCCAGGCACACTGAAGGTGGTGGGGAGCCGGTCGAGCAGGGCCCGGATCCACCCGGCGCGCGCACCGCGCGTGCCCGTCACAGTAGGTCGACCAGGACCCGTTCGGCGAGTTCGACGGCCAGCGCCCGCGGGTCGCCCTCGCGCACCCTCTTGGTGGAGATGCCGAGGTTGACGATCAGCAGGTCTCGGTCGACCGCGACCATGAGCTTCGCGCCGCGCTCCTGCCATCTGGCGCGCATCCCGGAAACCGTCGTTTCCGCACCGGCTGCGGTCACGTCGACGCTGCCGGCCGTGCCGGTCTGGTACTGCACGTAGATTGCCGCCGACGTGCGGTCGGCGCCGTGGTGGTAGGCGCAGGCGATGTAGTTCTGGCCGCGCTCGGCGCGGTGGAACGGGATGTCGGTGCCGGCCGCGTCCGCCACCTCGGCACGGCTCAGCAGCGCGCACAGGTCCGGCAGCGCGGCCGCGGTAGTGGACCCGGGCGGGCTAGCGGTAGCCCGTGCGAACGGGTTCGCCACCCGCCCGTCCCCGGGCGACTTGCATGCCGCCAGGCTGAGCGAGCCGAGCAGGGCGAGCACCGCCAACGTGCGGGACGGGCACGGAGCGTGAGTCATCCGTACATGACAGAAGACGATCTTCCCTACGGCAACTCCCAGTCGGTTACAGGACACGCGTCGGCAGCCAGCGGGGCAGCCCGAAGCACGGGGGCGGGTGCGGGATGAACCGGTGGTCAGACCCGATGTTTGTGCCGGCGTCGGCGTTGATGCGATGTTGGGGTGGCGTACCGCTGAGGATCGCCTTCGCGTTCGGGTCGCTAGGGTGAAGATGATCGCGTACCTGGATGATTTGGGAGCTCCGATGCCACGAGTCGAGTTCGACGTCAGTAGTGGAGTTTCACCCGACCGGTTCCTTGCTGCCCTTACCGACTTCTCGCCGAAGCGCGCCGAGATCTGGCCCAACATTGATGCGCAGCACCTGAAGATTCACGAGGTCGGCGCGAACTCGGCCGACGTTACCGAGGGCTCCTCGATCGCGGGCGGGGTGTGGGAACGCAACTGCTACGACTGGTCCACGCCTGGCACCGTGCGGGTGGAGACGATCGAGTCGAATGCCTGGCGCCCTGGCAGTTTCTGGCTGTACCACGTGAAGCCGACCGACACCGGAAGCCACATCCATGTCACTGTCGATCGCCGGCCCGCGAGCTTCAAGGGGAGGTTGATCGCGGTGGTGCTTGTTATCGGTGGGCGTCGCGTCCTGCGCCGGGCCACAGAGCAGGTCTTGCAAAGGCTGCAACAACCAGCCGATTGAGTCGAGTTCGGGGCCTGTGCGGCCCGACACGAGCCGCGTTTCTGCCACCGCCAACGCTGCTGCGCCCATAGTGGCGCCCGGAGCGGACGACCTCATCAAGGAGTGTGATCGAAAGATCGCACGCTACCGGGCAGCGCTCGACGCCGGAGCCGACCCCGCCCTGGTCGCTGGATGGATAGCCGAAACACAGGCCGAGCGCAGCAACGCCCTCGCCCTTAGTAAGGCGGTCAGCCCGCGTGAGCCGCTCCAGGCCCAGCTAAACACCGAAGAGATCACCGAGCTTCTCAATCGGCTCGGCAACATGATCACTGTGCTTGAGCAGGCCCAGCCTGAGCACAAGATGGAGGTCTACCGGGCATTGGGGCTCAAACTCACATACCGCCCAGAAACACAAACGGTGCACGCCGAGATCGATCTTGGCATGCACCGTTGGGATATGGTTCGTGTCGAAGGGGGGACTTGAACCCCCACGTCCCTAAGGACACTAGCACCTCAAGCTAGCGCGTCTGCCATTCCGCCACTTCGACGTGTCACCCATGGTACCCACGCTGGGAACTTCCGTCCCCGCGTGTGCCCCAGGCGCACGAGGGAACACTGTACACGGCGCCGTAGCCGGGGTGCGAGCGGGATCCACAGCGCGTCCCCGGGGCGTTCGGGCTGTCCACAGGACAGACGGTGAGGGTGGCGCGACACGGCGCAACGAGGCAGCATGGCGGACATGCCTGGGGAGCCGCACCGCGTCACGCCTGCCGAACCGCTGGCCGGAGTGCTCGCGCAGGCGCGGCGGCGGGCGGAGGCCGGCGACCTGACGGGGGCCCGGTCGGCGGTGGAGGCCGGTCTTGCCGCCGCGGAGGCCGATCTCGGTCAGTTCCACCCCGATCTCACGTACGCCATGGTGGATCTTGCCACGATCGCCCGTGAGCTGGGCAATCTCACCGAGGCGCAGCGCCAGCTCGGTCGGGCGCACCGGATCCTGATCGCCACCGTGGGTCGCGACGACGCCCGCACGTTCGCGATCGAGATCCGCATGACGCGGGTCAACCTCGAGCTGGGCGACTCGACCTATGAGCTGGACCGGCATCTCGTCGAGGTCGGCGCCCGCGTGCTGGGCGAGGACAACGCCGCGGTGGTCCAGGCCCGCGTCCGCCTCGGCCCCGCGTGGATTCCCCCAGGGAGTACGCCGCCGGAGCCCACCCCGGCGCCCCACCCGGCCCCGGCGGCCGCGCCGGTGATCGATCTTGGCGGCGAGCCCGACCGGGCCGCATCCGAACCGGCCGCACCCGCACCCGCACCCGAACCCGGGCCGCCGCCCCAGCAGGCCGCCGAGGTGACGCCCTCGGCCTGGGCGGACGCGGGGGAGTGGTCGGACCCGACGGGCTGGTCCGGCTCCGGCTGGACCGCACCCGACCCGTCCACCAGCACCGAGCCGTACGCCCCGGTGCCCGGCGCGCCGGGCGTCTTCGGCCTGCACCCGGACCGTCAACCCGCCCAGCCGGGGCCGGCCGCCGGTCCTTCCGGGAGGCCACCGGGCGGACCCGCCACACCGCGTGACGACCCCAACCAGCGGCCGGCGCCGATCCCGCCCGACGCCCCGCTGTACATCCCCGAGCAGTACGACTCGGGTGGGTGGGCCGCCGCGGCCAGCAACGAGCAGACCGAGCCGCAGACCTGGAGCCCGCCGCGCCAGGCGGGCGCCGCCCAGCCGCAGGTATGGGCGCCACCCGGGTGGCAGGGGCCGGCCGAGCCGGCCTGGGAGACGGACCGGTCCAGGGGCCGCCGGACGTTGCTCATCGTCGCGTCCATCGTCGGCCTCATAGTGCTGGCGGCGGGCACCGTCGTCGCGATGCAGGCATTGGCCCCGTCGGCGACGGACGCGAACCGTGGCGGGGCCACCGGGGCGCCACCGGCGTCCGCGAGCCCACCGCCGGCGTCGCCGTCGGCGGCCCCGTCCGCGCCGCCGACGAAGAAGCCGCGCAGCACCCCGCCGCCGACGACCGTCGCGTCCGGACAGACGCCGGCGACCGGCACGACGCCGACCCGGCTCAAGCTCACCGACGAGGGCACGTCGGTCACGATCACCTGGCAGGACCCGTCGGACGGGACGGTGCCGTTCATCGTCGCGGGCGCCCGCTCCGGCGAGGAGTCGCACCCGATGCAGAGCATCCCGGCGGGCCGCACCCGGTCGACGATCCACGGCCTCAACACGAGGTACGACTACTGCTTCACGGTCGCCGCGGTGTACTCGATCGATGTTGTCGCGCGCAGTACGCAGGTGTGCACGCACCGGCTATCCACAGCAACTACGCCATAGGGTTTCGCCTATACCCAATCCGCCCCTATGATGGGCGGCGCCTCTGGGGGAGGACCAACGAGTGGGGGCCCGGACATGAGCGACCTACGGGCAGAGGACGACGTCCGAGTGGACGACGCACGCACCGAGGGCGACGAAGTCCCGCCGGTGGACGGCACGACCAGCGAAAAGCGCGCGAGCCGGGGCAGTCTCGTCACGCTCACCACCGTTATCGCGCTGCTCGCCGCGACCGGTCTCACGCTGCTCGGTCTGGGCGCGGCCGACAACGCGGTGGCCAACTTCGACGCGAACTCCTGGGTGTGGAGCTCCGGCAAGGGCGAGGTCGACCGCATCAACGGCATCACCGCCAAGGTGGACACGCGTCAGCAGGTCAAGGACGCCCGCAACCACGACCTGCAGGTCACCCAGAACGACCGCTTCCTCATCCTCCGCGACCTGCAGACCGGGCAGGTCACCGCGATGGACCTGGCCACCCTTCAGGTCGCCTCGGTGATGAAGACCATGCCCGGCGTCGGCGTCACGGTCGTGCTGCACGACGACGTCGCGTTCGTCATCGACACGACGCTGGGCCAGGTGCGCCAGCTCGACCCGCGCACGCTCGCGCCCACCGGTGACATGCTCGCCTTCCCCCGCGGCATCACCTCCGGCGAGTTCGACGGCAAGGGCGTGCTGTGGCTGGCCGTGCCGCAGGAGGGCACGGTCGTGGCGATCACGCCCGGTAAGAACGGCGAGAGCCCCAAGGTGAGCCGCACGGTCAACGTCGCGCCGCCCAACCACGACCTCGCCCTGACCGTGCTCGACAACGGCGTGGCCGTGCTCGACAACACCGCCGGCACGCTGACCCGGGTGTCCGGTCAGGACAAAGTCGACGGCCAGAAGGGCGACGCCGGCACGACGCCGTCGGCGCTGCCGCTGACCGGCCCCGGCGTCCTGCCGCCCCGCTCCAGCGGCGGTCCGATCGCGGTGACCGTGAGCGCCGACCGGCACGTGGTCGTGCTCGACGGCGAGCGGCTCGTCGAGTTCGACGTGCCCGGCAGCGGGGCGCTGCAGCCCGTCGTCGCGTTCGCCGGCCACTTCTACTGCGCCGACCCCGACGCGGGCGTCGTCTACGAGTTCGACGGCAACGGCAAGCAGGTCAACCAGATCAGCATCGCGGCCGCCGGCGGCCCGCTGGAGCTGGAGGTCCGCGAGGACCACCTGTTCATCAACGCGCCGGACGGATCGACCGCCCGCGTCGTCGACGACAAGCACAAGGTCAGCAACGTCGACAAGTACCAGAACGAGATCCTCGGCGGCGACCCGCCGCCGCCACCGCCGGAGCCGCCGACGCCGCCCAAGCCGGTGGTGACCGTGCCCGGCCCGCCGCAGCGGGTCAACGCCTCCGCGGGTGACAAGTCGGTGCGCCTGACGTGGCGCAAGGGCCGCGAGAACGGCGCGGCCATCACGAAGTACGTCATCACCGGTGGTCCCGGCGGGCCGGTCGAGGTCGGCGCCAACCAGCGCTCCGTGCTGATCGAGGGCCTGACCAACGGCGAGACGTACCGGTTCAAGATCCATGCGGTGAACAAGAAGGGCGCCGGGCCGGACGCGACCAGCAACGCGGTCATGCCCACGTCCGACGTGCCCGACCCGCCGACCGGCCTGGTCGCGAAGGAGCAGCCCGACGGCACGGTCGACCTCACCTGGAAGGCCGCCAACGGCCAGGGCCGCAAGATCGTGCGGTACACGGTGACGTCGGTGGCCGGCGGGACGCAGACCCCGGTCGGCGACGTGAAGACCACCAAGATGACGGTCGCGGCCGGCACCCTGGAGTACGGCACGCAGGTCGCGTTCACCGTCGTCTCCGTCAACGACAAGGGCGGCGGCAGCGCCCCGTCCGAGGTCAGCAACGTCGTCATCCCGTTCACGAAGCCGGGCGCCCCGGGCAACGTCAGCGCGGCCACGGTCGCCAACAAGCAGGGGTCGGTCCAGGTCAGCTGGGAGAAGGCCGACGACAACGGCCGACCCGTCACCGCATACGTGGTGAAGGCGAACGACACCGAGACCGAGGTGACCGACACGTCGGCGACGCTGAGCGGCTTCGGCGACGACACGGCCGTCACGGTCACCGTCGCCGCGGTGAACGAGGCAGGCTCCGGCCCGACCGGCACCGCCACCGCGCGCACCATCGGCAAGCCGACCGTGACGTTCACCCGGGACACGTCCGACTACAACTCGGTGTCGGTCACGTTCACGCCCAACAACAAGGGCGGCACGGCCACCTGCAAGGTCGCGGTCAGCGGCGCGGGCAGCAAGTCCGCGAAATGCACCACGTCACCGATCACCATGACGGTCACCGGGCTGTGGCCCAACGGCTCGTACGACTACACGATCACGGTGACCAACGCGGCCGGCACGGCCTCCGTGAGCCGGACGAAGAAGACCAGCACCATGAAGGCCACCACGATCTGCAAGGTCGCGTCGTACTGCAAGGACGATGTGTGGGCGTACTTCTCGCCCTCGCAGACGAGCACCGCCGCCCGGGCCTACGGCGACGGCGACACGATCACGCCCGTGTGCGGCGTGACGGGCAACGCGACGATCAACGCCGAGCCGTACGGCGGCAAGAAGTCCAACAAGTGGATCGGGTACACCTACAGCGGCAAGCGGGAGTACTTCCCGTGGGCGTGGGCCACTCTCGACGGCGGGGACGACATCAAGATGCTGCCGGCGTGTTGACCCAAGGGCGGGCGTCCGCCCGCCCTTGGTCAACTTTCGGTCACCCGCTGGCGCGGGCCTGCCGGCACCACTAACCTTCGGCGCCGTGTCGTCTACCGTGGACGGCCCCCACCTGGAGGAATTCAATGCAGGGTGCAGAGCCGAAGCTCATCAAGGCGTGGCACGGCAAGTCGGCGCAGGAGCTCGCCGACGCCCCCGTCACCGCGATCTACGGCGTCTCCGAGGGCGACGCTGAGCTGCTGGCCCAGGCCTTCGGCATCAAGACCGTCCGTGACTTCGGCACGAACAAGTACTTCCGGGCGGCGCAGGCGATCTCGGCGCTCGCCGACTGACCTTTACAGCGTCACGCGGGCACCGGACCGGCGTCCGGTGCCCGTCGCGTATCCCGCCCCCACAGTCGCGCCTCGATCGACTACGGTGTCGTTGATCACGTCCACTGTGGATGTATAGCTGATTGTGTCCGGCCCGTCACCGGTGGCACAGTCTTCCGGACCAGCGCGGCACGCCCGCGCGACGACCACCTGAAGGGGTGTGGCGACCATGATGGGGCCGTCCCACGCACTGTCCGGCGCTGCCGTGTGGCTCGCCGGTTCGTGGGCCCTGGAGGCCACCGGGGCGATCAATCCGCAGACGCCGCTGGAGATCGCCGTCGGCACCGCCGTCTGCGCCGGTGGCGCGCTGCTGCCCGACCTCGACCTGTCCGGCCGGGTCACCACCGGTCAGGGCGGCGCGACCGTGGCGCACACGTTCGGCCGGGTCACCATGTTCCTCGCCGAGGTGATCGAGAAGTTCTCCCTGGGCGTCTACAACGTCACCCGGCTGGGCCGCGACCCCGAGCGCCACAACGGGCACCGCACGCTCACCCACACGCTCATCTTCAACATCGGCGTGGGCGTCGGCACGTGGCAGCTCGCGCTGCACTACGGCAAGTGGGCCGTCATCGGCATCATGTTCTTCATGGTCGGCCTCGCGCTGCGCGGCCTGTTCGACAAGTGGGCCGCCCGCGCCGGCTGGGTCATCGTCACCCTCGTCTCCGGCTGGGCCGCCTTCTTCACGTACGCGAACATGCACGGTGACCGGGGCTACCCACTGCTCGGCGTCGCCGTGGGCGTGGGTGGCCTGGTCCATCTCGCCGGCGACGTGGTGACGAGCCACGGCTGCCCGCTGTTCTGGCCCGTGCCCACAGGCAACCGGCTGTGGCGCAACATCGGCGTGCCCGACGCGCTCGTCGTAGAGGTCGGCGGCAAGGTGGAGACCGTCGTCCTGCGGATCGTCTTCACGGCCGTCGCTCTGATCTCCATCGCCGGGCTCGGCGTGCCGTTCCTGATGGACCGGTTCAACATCCAGTGGTGAGCCGCGTGGCGGTAAGGTGTGCCGGCAGGCGTGGCGACGAGCTGGAGACGACGTGCGGGTGAGGCTTCGGTGCGGGTGAGGCGGCCGTGACGGCGGGGCCCCACGGCGACGGCGAGGTGCCGGCCTTCTGGCAGGCGCTCGGGCTGCCGGGCCTCGCCGACATCCACGTCCACTTCCTGCCGGCGCGCAACCTGCAGCGCATGTGGCTGCGCGCGGACGAGGACTCGCTGGCCGGCGGGCACCTGCCCGCGTACGTGTACCGGTGGTCCGACGAGGAGCGCGTCGCCCACCTACGCGAGCTGGGCGTACGGGCGTTCACCGCCCTCGCGTACGCCCACCAGCCCGGCATGGCCGACGGGCTCAACGCCTGGACGCTCGACTTCGCCGCGCACAACCCGGGCTGCATCCCGTCGGCGACGATCTACCCCGAGCCGGGCGTCAACCGGTACACGAAGGCCGCCCTGGACGCGGGCGCCCGCGTGTTCAAGGTGCACGTGCCGGGCGGCGGCTTCGACCTGACCCACGCCCGGCTCGACCCGGTCTGGGGCATGCTGGCCGACGCGGGCGTGCCCGTCGTCATCCACGTCGGCGGCGAGGCCCGCACGACCGGCCCCGACCCGCTGGAGGCGGTGCTGCGCCGCCACCCGACCCTGCGGGCCGTGGTCGCGCACCTCGGGGCCCCGGACTACGAGCACTTCGTCGCGCTCGCCGAGCACTACGAGCGGGTGTGCCTGGACACCGCGGCCGTGTTCACCCCCGGCTACGACGCCGCGTCGGGGGCGTGCCCGCGCCGTCTCCTGCCGCACCTGCGCGACCTCGGCCTGGCCGGCAAGGTGCTGCTCGGCTCCGACTTCCCCGCCATCGCGTACCCGTACGCGGAGCAGCTCGCCGGGCTTGCCGCCCTCGACCTCGGCGACGACTGGCTGCGGGCGGTGTGCTGGGACAACACCGCCCGTCTGCTCGAACTCTCCTAGCCCTCCGACTTCCCGCGCCGCCAGTAGCCCATGAACGCGGCCGTCTGGCGGGTCAGCACGCCCGACGCGAGCAGCTCGCGCCGCAGCGACATGACCACGCCCGACTCGCCCGCGATCCAGCCGTACAGGCGCCCGGTCGCCTCGCCCGGCACCTCCCACAGGTCGTCGTACTCGAGATCGGTGTTGATCAGCGACGTGTCCACGGGCCCGGCCGCGCCGACCCCCGTGGGCACCGGGGCCAACCGCGCGCCCGCCTCGAGGACGGCCGGCGCGAGCAGCTCGCCATGCGCCCGCGCCCCCCGGGCCAGCCACGTCACGGTCAGCCCGGGCGGCGCCGCCACCGGCAGCCCGTCGTCGGGGTGCGGCACCTCCAGAATCGCGGTCCCGCTCACCCCGGTCGGCAGTCGTTCCACAATCGAGAGTACGGCCGGAACGGCGCTCTCGTCCCCGGCGAGCAGGACGCCCGACGTGGCGAGGTCGGCGGTGCCGACCCGGCGCGAGAACTCCAGGCCGCCGTGCTCGCCCGGGTAGCCGGCGTCCGGCCCGAGCACGGCCACCGTGTCGCCCGGGCGCGCGCCCAGCGCCCACCGGGAGGCGGGCCCGATGTCGCCGTGCAGCGCCAGGTCGACGTCGAGCTCCCGCTCCGCCGGCCGCACGGCCCGCACCGTGTAGGTGCGCACCGGGTTGCGCAGCTCGTCGGGCAGGGCGCGCCACTGCGCGTACCAGTCGGGGCCCATCGGCATGTCCGCGAGCCCGCGCCCGTCGATCGGCAGGATCAGCTTGATCCGCTGGTCGTACCCGTTGTCGGCCAGCCGGTCGAGGTCCGGCCCGGTGAGCGTGGCCCGCACGAACGTGGGGCTCAGGCGCGTCATCCGCGCCACCCGTACGACGAAGAAACGCCACGGCTCGATCACTGCGACCTCCCGGTCAGCTGATGTCGACGGCGTTGAGGCGGGAGCGCCACAACAACCAGATGAAGTACGGGGTGCCGACCATCGCCGTGACGAGGCCGGCCGGGATCTGCGCCGGGGCGATCACGGTGCGTCCCAACGTGTCGGAGAGGCTGACCAGCAGGGCCCCGAGCAGGGCCGCCACCGGTAGCAGACGGGCGTGCGAGCCGCCGACCAGCGCCCGCGCGGCGTGCGGGGCGACCAGGCCGACGAACCCGATGACCCCGACCGCCGAGACGGCGGTGGACGCGAGCAGCGCCGCCGCCCCGAGCGCCAGCAGCCGGCTCCGCTCCACCCGCACGCCCAGCAGGCGTGGGGTGTCGTCGTCGAGCTGCAGCAGGTCCAGGTCGCGCCGCGCGACCGCGACGAGCGGCGTGAGGACGAGCAGCGCCACGGCCACGGGCGCCACCTGCTCGGCCGTACGCCCGTAGGTGGAGCCGGACAGCCAGGTCAGCGCCTTGCCCGTGTTCCACGGGTCGGTCGCGATGATGATGAACGTGATGACCGCGGCGCACGCGGACGAGACGCCCACGCCGATGAGGATCAGCCGGTCCGCGTCCAGCCCGCGCCGCCACGCCAGGCCGTACACCAGGGCGAACGCGGCGAGCGCGCCCGCGCCGGCGACGCCGGTCATGGCCCAGATCCCGGCGGTCGGCACGAGGCTGATGAGGGCGACCGCGCCGACCCCGGCGCCGCCGGTGACGCCCAGGATGCTGGGCTCGGCGAGCGGGTTGCGGCACACGGCCTGCACGGTGGCGCCCGCGATGGCGAGCGCGGCCCCGGCGAGCAGCGCGGCGACCACGCGCGGCCAGCGCGCGTCGAGCACGAACGTGTACGCCGGCCCGGTCTGGTCGCGCAGCCAGTTGACCACGTCGCCGAGCAGCACCCACGTGTCGCCGGCGAGCATGCCGAGCACCCCGGCGGCCACGGTCGCCACGGCACACCCGACGACCACCGCGACCGCGAAGCGGCCCGACCGCAGCCGGGCGGGGCGGGTGCCGGCGGCGCGGGCCGCGCGGCCCGAGTCGCGGTGCCGGCGGGCGAGCCAGATGAGCACGGCCCCGCCGACGAGGGTGGTGACGACGCCGGTGGGGATGTCGACGCCCGCCTGACCGCCGAGGGCGGCGCGCAGCAGCACGTCGGCGGCGACCAGGACGAGCAGGCCGGCGAGCCCGGCCAGCGGCAGCAGGACGCGGTGGCGCCGCAGGCCGGGCGCGAGCGGCGTGGCCAGCCGGGCGACGGCGGGCGCGCACAGGCCGACGAAGCCGATCGGCCCGACGAGGGTCACCGCGGCGGCGCAGAGCCCGACGGCCAGCAGCACGGCGACGACCCGTACGCGGCGCACGTCGAGGCCGAGGGTGGCGGCGCTGTCGTCGCCCAGGCGCAGGATGTCCAGGCGGCGGCCGAGCAGCACCACGCCCGCCAGGGCGGCCGCGATCACCGGGCCGACCAGCTTGATGGCGCCCAGGTCGGCGAGGTTCAGGGAGCCGTTGCCCCACGCGTACAGGCCGACGGTCTCCTGCTCGAACAGCAGGAACAGCAGCGTCGTCAGCGAGCTGAGCGCGAGCGTGGTGGCCGAGCCGGCGAGGATGAGCCGGGTGGGCCCGGAGCGGCCGCCGGCCGACAGCGCCAGCACGAGGCCGGCGGGGGCGAGGCCGCCGGCCGTCAGCACCGGCAGGGTGAGCCCGAACGCGGCGGCGGCCGTGACGGCCAGGTGGGCGCCGGACGTCACCGCGAGCGTGTCCGGCGAGGCCAGGGGGTTGCGGGCGATCGACTGCAGCGCGGCGCCGGCGACGCCGAGGCACAGCCCGGCGGCCAGGGCGGCGAGCAGGCGCGGCAGCCGGGAGGCGAGCAGGACCCGCGCGGTCTCGTCGCTCTCGCCGCCGGTGAGCAGGCGGGCGAGGTCGCCCACGCCCACCGACGAGGTGCCCTGGGTCAGGTGCACCGCGACGATCAGCGCGACCTTCGCGACCGCGACCGCGAACACCGCCACGAGCCGGGTGCCCCGGGCCCGGGGCGCGGGCGCGGGGGCCGGCGCGACGGCCGGCCCCTGCACCGAAAGAACCTGACTCACGCCCCGTACGCCTTGACCAGCTCGTTGATGTACTGGATGCAGGACTTCGGGCCGCCGAAGGTCCAGATGCCGTTGGGCAGCTTCGTGACCTGCTTGTTCTTCACGAACGTCAGCGACTCCCAGATCTTGTTGCCGGCCAGGCCGTCGGCGAACACGTCGTCGCCGTCGGAGGCGTTGTAGAAGAACGTGAGGTCGGCGTCCTTGAGCGCGAGCACGCCCTCGACGTCGGTGGTGCCGAGGCCCCACGCCGGGTCGACCTCGCCCTTCCACGCGTTGGTCAGGCCGAGCGAGATGGCCAGCTGCGACACCAGCGCGCCCTGGCCGAACATGCGGATGCTGATCGCGCTGCCCTGCTTCCAGCCGTCGGCCATGGCGTAGCCCTTGCCGGCGTTGCCGGCCGCGGCGATCTTCGCCTTGCCGTCCGCGATGGCCTTGTCCAGCTCGGCGAGGAGCGCCGTGGCCTTGTCGGTGGTGCCGGTCGCCTGGGCGATCATGGTGAGGTCGGTGCGCAGCCGGCCGAGGTTGTCGGTCGCGTCGCTGCCCTTGGTGACGATGACCGGGACGTACTTCTCGAGCTGGGCGACCAGCGGCGCGTCCCGCTCGGCCTCCATCACCACGAGGTCGGGCTGCAGGGCGACGATCGAGTCGACGCTGGGCTCCTGGCGGGTGCCGACGTCCTTGACGTCCGCCGGGAGGGGCGCGGCGGTGACCCAGGTGGCGTACCCCTTCGGGTCGGCCGCGCCGACCGGCTGGACGCCCAGGCTGACGAGCATCTCCAGCTCGCCCCACTCGAGGCCGACGACCCGCTTGGCCGGGGCCTTCAGCTCGACGGCCTTGCCGCGCGAGTCCGTGACGGTGACCGGGCCGCTGCCGGCGGTCGGCGTCTCCGTGCCGGTCTTCTCCTCGGTGGTGCCGCAGCCGGCGAGCGCGCCGGCGGCGATGGCCACGGCCGCGACGGCCGCGACGGCCCGGGTCCGCAGTCGGTTCATGGTGATCTTCTCCTGTATGGGGGTGCGCGGCATCGCCGCGGCTGCCGTCCGGCAGCTACGTGGTGGTGCTTTCCGTTGTTGAGCTACGCGGCCGCGTGCAGCCGCGCGGTGTGGCGCCCGACCGGGCGGGTGGTGACGTGCCCGGTGCCGGGGTCGACGCTGACCTCGATGCGGATGCCGTACGTGTCGGTGAGCGCGTCCCCGGTAAGGACGTCGGCGGGGGAGCCGGTCGCGCGGACGCGGCCGGCGTGCAGCAGGACGACCTCGTCGGCGACCGCGGCCGCCTGGTTGAGGTCGTGCAGCACCACGCCGATCGCCACCTCGTGGACGTCGGCGAGCTCGCGGATGAGGTCCAACAGCTCGACCTGGTAGCGCAGGTCGAGGAAGGTGGTCGGCTCGTCCAGCAGGAGTACGGCCGTCTGCTGGGCGAGGCAGGTCGCGAGCCACACGCGCTGCAGCTCGCCGCCGGACAGCTCGTCGACCGGCCGGTCGGCCATCGGCGTCACGCCGGTGACCTCCATGGCGTGCGCGACGGCCGCGGGGCCGTCGGGGTCGGCGCCGCTGAACCGGGCCCGGTGCGGATGGCGGCCGTACCCGACGACGTCGCGGACGCACACGCCGCTCGGCGTGGGGCGGCTCTGCGCCAGCATGGTCACCTGCCGCGCGTACGCCTTGGCGGGCAGGTCGAGCGCGTTCGCGCCGTCGGCGAGCAGGATCTCGCCGCGGTCCGGCCGGTGCAGCCGGGCGAGCGCGCGCAACAGCGTGGACTTGCCGCTGCCGTTCGGCCCGACGAGCGCGGTGACCCGACCGGGTCGGAGCGCGACGCGTGCGGAGTCGACGACGGGGTGCCCCTGGTAGCCCAGGCACAGGTCGACCCCACTGAGCAGCGGAGCGGAGGGGAGCGGCATGCGGTTAGGTTAGCCTAACCTCCTCAGGTGTCAACTGCCGCGAACTCCGCGCACCGTGCCCTTGTGGCGCGGGAGCCGGCGCGGAATTGGCCTTATGTGTCGAATGTCGGCCCGAGATTCCGTACGTAATTGGCCAAACCGCGTCCGGCCTGCCGCCGAAGGCGGGGGTCAGGCCACCACGAGGATGACGATGATCACGGCGGCGAGGACCGCCGCGCCGATCGCCCAGGGCGCCACGCGGCGGGCCACGCTGCCGCCCGCGAGCGCGAGCAGGTCCACGGGCTCCGGTTCGGCGGCCGCGACAGTGGCCGCTCCGGCGGACGTGGCGGCCGCTGACGGGGCGGCCCCTGACGGGGCGGCCGCGGACGCGGCGGCTGATGATGTGGCGGCTGCTGACGTGGCCGGCGCCACCGACGTGCCCGCGGCGGGGGTGGCGGGCGCGGACGTGG
>NZ_BAAALT010000063.1:0-5682 GCF_039528515.1 Luedemannella flava | reverse complement strand
CGGCGACGGCGCTGCTGGCGCGCGACGACCGCCGCTGGCTCGGTGGGCTCGGAACGCTGGCCGCGCTGCTGGCGCTGCCCGGCGCGGTGNTGGCGCTGCCCGGCGCGGTGGCCGCCACGGCGGCCACCACGGGTGCAGGCGGCCCGTGGACGCTGCGCCTGGCGATGGCGGCCGTCGTGGTTGCGCTCGCCGCCGCGTTCGCCGTCGCCCGGTGGTTGCCCTGGTCCACCTGGTACGCCGTCGCGGCGGTCGGCCTCGCGACGATCATGGTCTCGTTCGTGGCCCGCAACGTGGACACCGGCGAGCCCGCCGAGGTCTACGGCGCGCTCGGCGCCATCGTCCTCGCGGCCGCCGCACTCCTCGTGTTGTCCCAGCTCATCGAGCTGCGTGCAGGCGGTTTCGGTGCCGGCCTGGCCATCACCGTCAAGGCGGCGTTCACCGCACTGTTCGTCACGCTTTGGGCCGTCTACGCCGAGCCGTGGCTCTGGCTGGGCGCGGTCTGGGACGGTGCCCCGCCCGGCGTGGGGCTGCGGCCGCCCGGATGGTCCTTTGGCGAACTGCCGCTCGTCGGGTCGCCCGGCGGCGGGGTGCGCATCGCGACGCTGCTGCTTCTGCTCGCGGCCCTCGCGGTCGCCGGCACAGGCAGGGGCTGGGTCGTTGTCCGCAGGGACAAGGACGTGCTGCTGGGGCGCGCCGCGCCCGACCAGGCCGGCCCTGAGTCGGAGGGGGTGGCCGTCGGGCCGTCCGCGCAGGCCGGATCGTCGTTGGCCAGGGCGTTGCGCGGCGCGGTGACCGCGGCGCTGCCGCTCGCGGCGTTGGAGGTGCCGGCGGTCGCGGCGATCCTCGGCGCGCGCTGGCCGACCGTACCCCTGTTGTGTCTGGTCGTCGGGGCGGCCGGGCTCGCGTTCGCGGCCCTGCGCCCGGCGAAGGTCGCGCTCACCGTCGGGTGGACGTTCGTCGGCGTGGTCGCGCTCGCGGCCGGGGTCGTCGGCGCGCTGCCGACCAGGGCCTCGACGCTCGTCGCGCTCGGCGCGGTGCTGGTGCTCGCGGTCGTCGTCGGCGCGGCCGGCCGGTCGACGGCCGTGCGCGCGATCGGCTGGGTGCTGGTGACGATCGCGGTGCCCGTGCTCGCCGTGGCGAGCGTGCTGGCGGCGGGCCTGACCCGGCCCTGGCCCGCGGTCGCGCTGGTCGGTAGCGCGATCGTGCTGCTAGCCCTCGGGGTGGCGCTGCTGCGACGGGGTGGGGCGCACGCGGCGGGCGTGCTGGAGCCCGGCGCTCACGCGGTCGCGGCCGTGGCCTTCCTGACCAGCCTGGGCCGGCTCACGCAGGCGGCCGTGGTGGCCGCGGTGTGGGGCGCGGTGCTCGCCGTCCGGGCGGTCGTGCCGGGGACGCGGGCGAATGCCCGGCGGGCCCTCGTGGGGTCGGCCGCCGGGCTCGCGCTCGTCGCGTGGTGGCTGTTCATGGCCTCACGGACGGTCGCCGTGGTCGAGGCGTACACCCTTCCGTTCGCCGCGGTGGCGCTGTTCGCCGGATGGCTCGCCCTGCGTGCGCGGCCGGTGCTGGGTAGCTGGCAGGCCTACGGGCCGGCGCTCGCCGTCGCGTTCCTGCCCAGCCTCGCGCCGATCCTGGCGACCGAAGGTGATCCCGTGCGGCGGCTGGTGCTCGGCGCCGCCGCGCTCGCCGTGGTGGTAGCGGGAGCGGCGCGCCGGCTGCAGGCGCCGGTCGTGCTCGGCGGTCTCGTCCTCGCCGTCGTCGCCCTGCACGAGCTCGTACTGCTCGGGCAGAAGCTGCCGACCTGGGTCCCGCTCAGCGTCGGCGGCGCCCTCCTGCTCGGCATCGCCGCCACCTTCGAGCGCCGCCGCCGCGACCTCGCCCGGCTGCGCGAGACCGTCGGCCGGCTGCGCTGACGGCGCGCTCGCGCGTGAACCCCACGCGCCCGTGCCGACGGTGAGCAGCGCGAGGAAGCGCAGCGGCAGGATGACCGCGAGGTGGAACAGCCCGAACACGATGAGGAGCAGGAAGTCCACCCGCTTGGTCGCGATGATCGCCGGGATGACCCGCAGCAGGCTCATCGCCATCACCATGAGGACGAACCACAGCAGGTACGCCAGGTGGATGGTCGCCGTGGCCCAGACGAACCAGACGACCGTCACCGCGAGCTGGAACGGCAGCAGCACGGTCAGCAGGCAGTCGATGGTCAGCCAGGGCCCGTGCGACGGGAGCGCCTTGACCGTCCAGATCGTCTCCCGCCAGAACGACCGGTTCCACCGCAGCTGTTGGCGCAGGTACGGGCGCAGCTTCGTGGGCACCTCGGTCCACGCCACGGCCCGGCAGTACGCGACCTGGTAGCCCAGGCCGAGCACGAGGTTCGTCAGGTGCCGGTCGTCGCCGAACGTGCAGATCCGGCCCAGGAACGTCTGGTTGATGAACTGGTCCTTGATCCGGTCGATGACGTCGCGCCGGTAGCCGCCCAGCGGACCGGACACGCAGGTGACCGCGCCGAAGTAGCCCTGCGCGGCGCGTTCCACCTCGAACGCCAGCCAGTACCGGCGGGCGACCAGGCGGGTGAGCCAGGAGTCGCTCGGGTTGAGCGTCTCCACGTGCCCGGTGACGGCGCCGACCCGGCTGTCGGCGTGCATGGTGGCGACCAGCTTCGCGACCGTGTCGGGATCCCATACGGTGTCGCTGTCGCTGGTCAGCACGTACTCGGTCTCGGGGTGCAGCATCTCGAAGCCGCGGTACAGCGCGTGCCGCTTGCCGGCGTTGGCCTGGTACGCGTACCGGAAGCCGAGTTCGCGGCAGACCGCCTCGTACGGTGCGGGGTCGGCGGACCCGTCGTCGATGACGATGACCTCGAAGCGCGCCCAGCGCTGGGCGGCGAGGCTGCGCATCGCGGCCGCGAACAGGTCGGGCGCCTCGTTCAGGGTGGCCACCACGATCGACACCATCGGTTCGTCGGTGACGACCGCCTGGCGCCGACGCATCGCGGCGGCCGCGACGGATTGGACGATCACCCGGCTGATGGACACGATCCCATACAGCGAGATGATCAGCCAGGGTACGCGGAGCCGGCTGAAATAGATGGTGGCGCCGACTACGAAGGGCAGAGCCACGAAGAGTGCCACCCGGAACGTTCCCCAACTACGTCGGGTGGCGGGCGGCGGAGCGATGACCGGTTTGTCCAGAATTGCCACTATTTGGACATTACGGTCCTATCACTCACATTGGTGAGCGGCGCACCGACAGGACGGTCGTCCAGGTCCTGGTCCGGCGTGTCGCGGGCAGCGGGTCGGCGCAGAAGTCATACCGTACGGCGTCCGGCCCGAGGCCGACCAGCGTCACCGAACCGGAGCCGTAGGTCAGGCCGCCCACGTCGTGGCGGATGAGCAGCGCCCGTGCGTCGCTGGGCGGCAGCGGCCCGTCGTCGAGCAGGTCCAGCCAGCCGCCCCACGCGGCGGCGGTGTCGAGCCCGGGCGCCGGGTCCGCGTCCGCCGTGGCCGCCAGTCGGGGCGCGATGTGCGGCACCAGCGGGTCGGCGCTGGCGTCGAGCCCGTCGTTCACCACCACGTGGTCGCCCGGCGGCACGACCCGCTCGACCAGGTGGGTGCCGTCCCACGACCAGAGCCGCGCGCCGGCGGGCGTCGCGTGCAGCAGGTGGAACCCGTCGTACCCGGGCCGCCCCGGCTCGTCCGGCAACACCCCGGCAGGATCGAATGACCCCTCGAGTACGGCCAGCGGCAGCCCGCCCCGCGTGGGTCGCGCCCCGGCGGCCGGCACGGGCGTCGGGGCGACGGTGAGCACGGCCGCGACGGCCGGCGCGGCCGGCTCCACGGCGAGCCACGTCCCGCCCGACACGCTGTCCCGCCCGCCGACCAGCCGGCCGCCGAGCGCCGGCCAGTGCCGGCCGGGCCGGTCCCACGGCCGGCCGAGGTACTCGTCGCGGACGGCGAGGAGCAGGAGCGGCCACGCGGCCGCGGGATCGAGGCGCAGCAGGACGGTGCACACGCGATCGACCCTAGCCAGCCCGCCCCTGCCACTGGCGCGTGGCCTCGCGGCGGTTGCGCACGCCGAGCTTGCGGTAGATCCGGGTGACGTGGTTGCGGACCGTCTTCTCGGCCAGCGCCAGCGCTTCGGCGATGTCGGCGTTGGACACCCCGGCCACGAGCAGCTCGATGACCTCCCGCTCGCGGCGGGACAGGGCCGGCAGGGCGCTCCGCTCGCGGCCGTGGGACGGCGTCGCGTCGGTGAGCGCGGCGCTCGGGTCGCGCAGCTCGCGGACGACGGCGGTGAGCGCGGCCGCCGAGAGGTGGCTGTGGCCGTGCATCGTGCCGGCCACCGCCCCGGCCAGGTCCGCGCGGCTGAACTGACCCTCGATGAGGAAGCTCAGCGCGCCGGCGCGCAGCGTGGCGACCACCTCGGTCGGCTGGAACTGCCGCATCACCACGAGTACGGGCATGCCGCGCCGGGCGCGCAGCACCGTGCGGGTGTGCTCGGCCGGGGTGTTGGTGTGCAGCACGATCAGTGAGGCCCGCTGCCCCGCCGCCGCCGCGACGGTGGGCACCGTGCGCACGGCGCGGACCATCGCGGCCGCGGCCAGCGCACCCGACAGGACCGTCGGGTCCTGGCTGATGAGCAGGACGTCGCCGGGGAGCGCCGCCCGTACGGTCACGGTCCGTGACTCGCGGCGCGCGGCGAGCAGGGGCGCGGAACGGGCCGGCGCGTCCCGCGTCCCTCCGTGCTGGCTGGCCGACTTCATCGTTGGTCTCCGCATGCTGACGTGGTCGCGTCTCGCTGTGTGACGGAGAAAAGCACAGGTGACGGAGCCCGCCAAGGCCGCTTGTCCTTTCACGCGACCCGTTCTGGGTGCGCGGCCGTCCGCGCGGGGCGGTCGCGTGGACATACTTACCGGTAGGTCGGTCGGCGTACACCCAGGAATGTTGGGTGCGGCGTGCGGGGATTTGGGGGTGGGCGCGGTGGCCCGCTGAAAACAGACCGGCCTGTTTTTCAGTACAGCGGGATGCAGGCGCGGTCGGTCGCCAGCGGCGCGTTGTCGTAGTGGACGGGCGAGCTCATGCCCCGCGACGTATAGACGGTGACCGCCGCGTTGGTCCGGCCCGCCGGCAGGCGCACGGCGACCTGCGTGTCGCTGAGCACCTGGATCGGGGTGATCCCCGACCCGTCCGCGGCCGCCGCGTACGCCGTGCCGAGCGCCGACCCCTCGACGAGCAGCGTGTACCCGGCCGGCTCGGGGTCGGCGCACGACTCGACCCGGATCACCCGCGCGACGATCGGGCCCGTGCCCTCCAGCCGCAGCCGCGCGTTCGACCCCGTGGCGCTCACCCCGCCCGGCGTACGGACGGTGAGGTAGCCGCTCGTCACGGTGGCCGGCAGCACGGCACCGAGGCGGGTGTCGTCGAGCACCTGGAACGCCAGCGCCGTGCGCCCGGACAGCACCACCTCCGAGGTCCGGGACAGGAACTCGCCGGTGACCATGATCTGGACCCCGCCGGTCGTGCTCATCGGCGGGTCCTGGAAGACGGATGCCCACTCGCCGCCGCCCGCGAAGCGCACGCTGGTCACCTCGGGCCGCGGGCCGACCGGGCCCGCCGGCGCGCCGGTGGTGCGGGGCGGCCGGGTGCCCGGCGACGATGACGGCCGGCCGGAGGTGGCCGACCCGGCCGT
>NZ_BAAALT010000062.1:0-8184 GCF_039528515.1 Luedemannella flava | reverse complement strand
GCGGGCTTCTTGTTGCCGCTCCCGTCGAACAGCAGCGGGCTCTCGTTGGAGCGCCAGGAGTCGCTGTCCCGCACGCCCCAGACGGTGATGCCGATGCAGCGCGGGACGTTCAGGCACGCCTGGGTCAGCCCGGCGTACTGGGAGGTGCTCGCGTTGGTGACGTCGACCTCGGTCAGCGTGACGTCGACCCCGAGGGCGGCGAAGTTGGACAGCGTCGTCTGGAAGTTACTGGGCAGCGAGCTGCCGCCGGTGAAGTGGGTCTGCAGGCCGACGCAGTCGATCGGTACACCACGGCTCTTGAAGTCCTGGATCATGCGGTAGACGCCCTGCGTCTTGCCGTAGCTCCAGTTCTCGATGTTGTAGTCGTTGTAGCAGAGCTTCGTGTCGGGGTCGGCCGCTCGGGCGGTCCGGAACGCGACCTCGATCCAGTCGTTGCCGGTGCTCTGCAGGTTCGAGCTGCGGCGGCTGCCGTCCTCGTTGAAGGCCTCGTTCACCACGTCCCACGCGGCGAGCTTGCCCTTGTAGTGGGCCATCACGCCGTTGATGTGGTTGATCATGGCGTTGCGCAGGGTGGAGCCGCTCATCGACTGCATCCACCCCGGCTGCTGGGCGTGCCAGGCCAGCGTGTGCCCGCGGACCTTCAGGCCGCGGCTGGTGGCCCAGTTGTAGATCTGGTCGCCGGCCGAGAAGTTGAACTGGTTCTGGTTGGGCTCGGTGGCGTCGGGCTTCATCTCGTTCTCGGCCGTGATCATGTTGAACTCGCGGCCGGCGATCGTGCTGTAGGTCGAGTCGCTCAGCCTGTTCGCCGCGATCGCGGTGCCGAAGTACCGGCCCGACTGGGCCGCCGCGGCCCCGAGCGTGGTGGCGGCCTGGGCCAGCCCAGGCACCAGCACCGCCGCGCCCGCCACGGCCAGCGCGGCCCCCGCGGCTGCCAGCAGCCGGTACCGGCCGCGTCTGTTCGTGCGTCTCATGAAAACTCCTCCCGGGGGTAAAGCGCGGCACTTATTGTCACGGCGGTGCATATAACTGTCAATCGATGTCAGCTAATGCTTGGCGGACAGCCATAATCATGGGAAACATCCCGGGGAGCTGGAGTGGTGCCGTGGTAAGCCCGTACGAGATCGAGGAGATCTTCCCCGACGTCGCGACCGGATCCGTCCGGCTACCGCGCCGTCAGACAGGGCCGTCGCCGCAGGGCCTGGCCATGACCCTGGTGGCCGACTACACGGTGGCCACCCGCGCCTGGCTGCCGTCCGCGGCGATCGTGGCGCTGCTCGGCGAGTCCGGGGTCACCACCGCCGGCGCCCGCACGGCGATCAGCCGGCTGGCCCGCCGGGGGGTCCTGGAAAGCCACCGGGACGGACGGAACAGTCACTACCGCCTGACCACGGCGGCCGCCAGCGACCTGTCCGCGGGCGGCGCGTGGATCGCCAGTTTCGGCACCCGGCCCGACCCCTGGGACGAGTGGTGGACGCTCGTCGCCTTCTCCCTTCCGCAGGAGGCGAACACGCAACGGCGCCTGTTGCGGGGGCAGTTGCGCTGGCTGGGCTTCGCGCCCCTGTACGACGGGCTGTGGGTGTCGCCGGACGTGCTGAACCCCACCGTCAAGGACCGGCTCCTGGCGGTCAGCGGCGGCGCCATCAGCGTGTTCCGGGCCACGCACGTGGAGATGCCGATCGCGACCAACCGCAACCCGATCGAGGCCTGGGACGTAGCCGCGATCGCCCGGCATTATGAAGCTTTCATCGGCCATTGGGAGCCACTGCTGCCGCGCGTCCGCGACGGCGCGGTCACCGGCGCCGCCGCGGTGCGGGCGCGCACCGAGATCATGGACACCTACCGCCGCTTTCCGATCCGCGATCCGCAACTTCCGGTCCAGCTGATGCCCGGCGACTGGCCGCGGGCGCGCGCACGTGCGGCGTTCGCGGGTGTCTACGACGGCCTCGCCGAACCGGCCCAGGATCACGTCCGCGCTGTCGTGGCGCGGTTCGGCGACCCGCATCCCGGCATCCGCGCGCACACCACCGCGGAGCTGGCGACCGGTTCCGGCTACGCCCCCGCGCCGGCGACCGGGCTCTTCCTGGAGACCATGGACGACGTGCTCGCTGACCCCTCGGGCACCACCTGAGGGCCGTCGAGCAGGTCCGCTACGGAGTGCGTGGCGACGTCGGGCGTCATGGTCCCCCCGCGACGGGCGACGGCCTCGGTGACGTGGGTCAGCGCCGCCCCGGCGAGACCGTCGTAGACGGCGACGAAGACCTCGCGGGCCCGCTCGCGCGGCCAGCCGGGGGGCATCAGGCGTTGCGGCAGGCGGGGATCGAGCACGACGAACTGCCGGTACGCGTCCATCACCTCGGTCCGCGTCCGCACCGCCTCCGGCCCCACGACGTCGCCGGCCCGCACGCGTGGCAGCAGCGCCTCCCACTGCTCCACGTAGGCCTGGTACTCGCCGGCGATGGCGGCGAGGTCCCAGGCGGCCAGCGGGTCGCGGGTCGCGATCGAGCCGAACTCCACGTGCCGCGCCCGGAACACGGTGATCGCACCGCCGGTGATGTCGGCGAGCTCGGTCGCCTTGCGGTCCGGTAGTTCCTGCGGCGAGACCCACAGGCCGTCGTACAGGATGGTGAAGCCCAACCAGCGCAGCCGCCCGCGCAGCGCGCGCCGCTGGGCGTCGCTGCCGTGGGGCAGCGAGAAGGCGACGACGGTCCACTGGCCGTCCCACGACTCAGCCTGGGTGGTGAACCCGGCCAGCGCGCGACCGCCGATGGACAGTGCGGTGGCCGCGGCGGTCGTCAGCCGGTAGGCGGTGCGCCGGCCGTGCTGGCGGCTCTCGAGGACGCCGCGGTGCGCGAGCCTGCTGATCGCGGTGCGGGCGTTGCCCGTGCTCACCCCCGCCTCGCCGAGCAGCTCCACGATCGCGGCCGAGGGCAGCCACCCGCGGGTCCGCAGGGTGTAGTCGGCCAGCAGGGTCACGGCCGTGTCCTGCGGCGATCCGCCGGTCTGGCGGCGGGGGAGCCGGACCGACTCGGTCGCGATGTCGGGCAGGACCGCCTCGAGGCTGAACGGGTTCACCGCATCACTGTGCCGTCTTGAGGCCTCTTTCGGCACATCAAGGTCTATCGATTGACATTTTCTGCGCCTTCGAGGACCTTAATTGAAACACATCACCAAGGAGTACCGATGAGAAAGAGACGCACCCTGGGCGCGGGCCTCGCCGCCCTCGTGACAGCGATCGGCCTGGCGGTCGTCGTGCCCGCCCTGACCCAACCGGCCGCCGCGGCGTCGCTGGTGCAGGTCACCAACTTCGGCAACAACCCGGGCGGCATGCAGATGCACGTCTACGTGCCGGACAACCGGCCGGCCAGGCCGGGGATCGTCGTGGCCATGCACGGCTGCGGCGGCTCGGGCCCCGGCTTCTACTCCGGCAGTGAGTTCGCCTCCCTCGCCGACCGGTACGGGTACATCGTCATCTACCCGAGCGCCCAGCAGCAGGCCGGCTTCGGCAAGTGCTTCGACACCTGGTCGGCGGCCGCCAAGGTGCGCGGCGGTGGCAGCGACCCCGTGTCCATCGTCTCGATGATCACGTACGTCCAGCAGCAGTACGGCGGCGACCCGAACCGGGTGTACGCCACCGGCAGCTCGTCCGGCGGCATGATGACCCAGCACATGCTGGCCCTGTACCCGGACGTGTTCAAGGCCGGCGCCTCCTTCATGGGCGTGCCGTTCGGCTGCTTCGCCAACGCCGCCGACTACCCGCCCGGGTCCAGCCAGTGCACCGGCGGGAACATGAACCGGACCCCGCAGCAGTGGGGCGACCTCGTCCGCGGCGCCTACCCCGGCTACAGCGGCTTCCGCCCGCCCATCCAGCTGTGGCACGGCACCGCCGACACGCTCGTGCCGTACTCGTTGCTGCAGGAGAGCGTCGACCAGTGGACCAACGTCTTCGGGCTCAGCCTGACGCCCACCACCACCGACACTCCCCAGTCCGGCTGGAACCGGCGCCGGTTCAATGACTCCTCCGGCACGAAGGTCGAGGCCATCGCCGTCTCCGGGGCCGGGCACAGCCTCCCGTCGGGCGGGATGGCGGCGTACGCCATCGCGTTCTTCGGGCTCAACAACACCACGCCGACCAGCGCGCCGGTGACCAGCAGCCGGCCGCCGACCTCGGCAGCGCCGACCTCGTCGCGCCCGACGTCGGGGCCACCCACGTCGGCGCCGCCCACGTCGGGGCCGGTCAGTTCGGCGCCGCCCACGTCGCGGCCGCCGGTCACCGGGACGGGCGGCTGCCGGGTCAGTAACGCCATCAACGCCTGGAACAACGGCCTCGTCTCCAACCTCACCATCACCAACACGAGCACCGCCGCGATCAACGGCTGGACGCTGACCTTCACGCTGCCCGGTGGCCAGACCATCACCGGCGGGTGGAGCGCGACCTACTCACCGACGTCGGGCCAGGTGACCGCGCGCAACGTCAGCTACAACGCCGCCATCCCCGCGGGCGGGTCCACGACGTTGGGCTTCCAGGCGACGCACACGGGCAACGCCGCGACACCCACCGCGTACTCGCTCAACGGCACGGCCTGCACCATCGGCTGAGCCGACGCCGGGGCGGTACGCGTCCGCGGCCGCCACGACCGACCGCGGCCGCCATCTCCCTCGCGGGGGTGGCGGCCGCGGCGTATGACCGGCTGGTCGTCAGGCGGCGGCGCAGGGGCTGCCGTTGAGGCTGAAGGCCGTCGGCGCGGCCGCGTTGCCGGTGTGGGTGGCCTGGAAACCGATGCTGACCGAGGCGCCGGGCGCGATGGTCGCGTTGTAGCTCAGGTTGGTCGCCGTGACCTGACCGCTGGTCGGGCTGTACGTGGCGTTCCAGCCGCCGGTGACGGTCTGCCCGGAGGGCAGCGTGAACACGAGCGACCAGCCGTTGACGGTGCTGCCGCCGGTGTTGGTGATCGTGATGCTCTCGGTCAACCCGGTGTTCCACGCGTTGACCGCCGCGCCGACCCGGCACGTCGCCGACCCGGTGACCGGCGGCCCTGACGTCGGCGCCGCCGAGGTCACCGGCGGCACCGACGTGCTCGGCCGGGTGCTGGTGGGTGCCGCGCTGGTGGGCGGGGCGCTCGTCACCGGCCGCGTGGTGGGTGCCGCCGTGGTCGGCGTCGGGCGCGCGTTGAGCCCCAGGAAGGAGATCGCGTACGCGAGCATGCCGGACTGGGGGAGGGTGTGGCCGGTGTTGGCGATGCTGATGCCCTCAACCGTGGCCTGCGTGCCGGTGTTGCCGTAACGCGTGCGCGTCCAGTTCGACTGCGGTCGGTCGGTGAACCCCGGCGTGGTGCCCAGGCTGTGGAGGTTGGTCCACTGCTTGATCTCCTCACCGAAGTTCGGGTACGCCAGCGTGGTGTCCGTACTGCCGTGCCACAGCTGGATGCGTGGGTACGCGCCGGTGTAGCCGGGGTACATGGCGCGGGCCGTGTCGCCCCACTGCTGGGCGGTCCTGATGATCGACCCGCCGGAGCACTGGCTGTTCCACAGCGAGCCGTTGGTCGTGGCGAAACACCCGGCGGGTACCCCGGAGAACGCCGAAGCGGCGGAGAACACGTCCGGGTACTGGGCGGCCAGGACGTTGGTCATCATGGCGCCGGAGGAGAACCCGCTGACCACGATGCGCCCCGGGTCGACGTTGTAGCGCTGACGGGCGTAGCTGACCATCGACATGATGCCGGTGGAGTCGCTGCCGCCGTTGCGCCTGAGCGCGGCGGCGGTGGACACGTCGAAGCAGCGCCCGTCCCGGGTCGCCTCGGGCAGCACGATGATGTACCCGTACTGGTCGGCGGCCGTCACGTAGTCGCGGCCGTTGCCGTTGAAGATGCCCGACGCCGACCCGCTGCAGTAGTGGACCAGGACCAGCATGGCCGGCCGGGACGCGACGTTGTTGGGCACGTAGAGGTACATGTTGAGGTTCGTCGGGTTGGTTCCGAAGCCCGTCACCTGGGTCAGCGATGCGGCCGCCGCCGGCCGCATCGCCAACAGGACCAACCCGCCGGCCAGCGGCACCAGCACCGCCGCCAGCACCGCACGCAGGATTCGTTTCATGGGGACAACCACTCTCCTTGAGGGGATGCTCACGCCGCCGCGCAACTGAGCGTCGGGACGTCGTTCGCGCCGGGCGCGGTGCCGATGAAACCGAACTCCGTACTCGCCCCGGCGCCGAGCGCGCCGTTGTAGCTGACGTTGCGGGCGGTGACCGTGCCGCTGCTGGCGCTGACCGTGGCGTTCCATGCCTGCGTGATGGTCTGCCCGTTGGCGTATCGCCAGGTGACGGTCCAGCCGCTGATGGCGCTGCCGCCGGCGGTGACCTTCACCGCCCCCTGGAACCCACCGGGCCACGAGTTGCTGATCGCGTACGTCGCGGTGCAGCCGCCGGCCGCGGCGCTCGTCCGCGGAGCGCTCGTGACGACCGCGCTGGTGACCGGGGCGCTCGTGACGACGGCGCTGGTGACCGGGGCCGTCGTGCGGGGCGGTGCGCTCGTGGTCGGGGCGCTGCTCGACGGCGTGGTCGTGCTGATGCTGCCCGGGACGGACTGCAGGGCGGCGTACCAGCGGGCGGCCATCTTGTCGTAGCCGTTCGCGGTCGGGTGGACGCCGTCGATCAGGTCGGACGTCGTCAATGCGCTGTACATGTCCACGAGGTGCACGCGCTTGCCCGCGTTGACCTTGCTCTGCACGATAGCGGGCAGCGCGGAGTTGAACGTGCGTACCGCGTTCGCCTGACCGCTGTTGGACAGCGTGATGATCTGCGCGACGAACACCTCGGCGTTCGGGGCGGTCGACGTGATGCGGTCGAGCAGCGTGGACAGCCTGCCCGGTGCGCCGGAGACGTTGTAGTTCTGCAGGATGTCGTTGGTGCCGATGTGCAGCAGAACGGTGCGTGGGGTGTACGTGCGCAGCCAGCCGACGATGTTGGCGTCGATCTGGTCGATGCGCCAGCCCGGGTGACCCTCGTGGTCGTGGTCCCCGAGGTTCGACGGCCCGTTGTACTGCGACCCGACGAAGTCGACCCGGTACCCGCCCGCGCTGAGCCGCTGCCACAGCCCGATCCGGGAGCCGCCGGGAACCTGGGTACCCTCGGTGATCGAGTCGCCGAGCGGCATGACCCGTACGCCGCCGTTGGACTCGGCGCTCGCCGTCGCCATGCCACCCGCTATCGCCACGGCCGCCGCGACCGCGAGAACGCCGGCGGCCAACCACCCGCGGTGCTGTCTCATGCTTCCTCCTTGTGAACGTTCACATCGCTCGTCGGCGCGCGCCGGTACGCAGCGGTTGTTTCGGCGAAGCTAGCTACGCCGACAAGGGCGAGTCAATTGATGACCATCTTTGTTTTCGGGTTATCCCGTGCCCGCCCGGACGGTGGGAGGATGCGCAGGCAGCGGTGACCGCAACCGAAATGTATCGGCGTGGTAATAGAAACTTTCCAGCCCGTGAATTCGTGGACCCGGGCGCCCGGCCAGTGCTTCACCAGCGGTGCAGCTGCTCGGGAACATTTCTCGGAAAAGTGTTATGTGGTCCGTTGACGCATGGTCGCGATGGGACATTAACCCACTGGCGGTCGGCTATGAAGCGACTATCGGCCCGCCCATTGTGGCGGTATCGCGAATGCGAATCCTTTGTGCCGCCCGGTCAGTGAGCCTCCGCACACTACCGACACCGTCGCGCGGACATCTTCCTGCCTGGCGGCTGCGTACCTACGCGCACCTCGTCGCGGCCGGCCGCCCGCCGCGGCTGACCATCGGCCCGTGGACTTACCACGGCGACACTCCGACGCTGTCCGGCTCAACGGGCGGTGCTCAAGGTTGTGCGCACCGTGCCGCTGTCGTCATACCCCCACCCCGCCGGTCGACAGCATCTAATTGCATCGATTGACAGTTCTGTGTGTCGCGAAGACACTATGTGTCGCATGTCTCCGGCGGCAGCTGGACACCCCTGCTGCACGCCGCCCTGCACACCTTAACTACGGCGCATGTACTTCTAAGGAGTCGTCATGAGACGCACGAGCAGACGGGGCTGGTACCGGCCACTGGCGGTCGCGGCAATCGCGCTGACCCTGGTGGGCACGGCGGTGATCGTGCGGGGCGTGGCGCAGGCTGCCACGACCGCCGGCTGTGGCAAGGCCCCGCTGGCGAGCGGCAC
>NZ_BAAALT010000061.1:0-37757 GCF_039528515.1 Luedemannella flava | reverse complement strand
CGCACTGCGGGCACGCGACGCCGCCCGGCTCCGCGCGGCCGACGCGGCGCCCGCGGAGGCGGAGCTGACGGTCGTGCGGCGTTACTGGACGCCGCCGGAGACGCCTCAGGAGGGCAGCGGCGGCAGCTCGTGATCGCCCTCGTACGCCGCGACCTGCTTGATGCGGCGGGCGTGGCGCTCCTCGCCGGAGAACGAGGTGCCGAGGAACTCGGTGACGATCGCGGCCGCCTCCTCGGGGGTGTGCATGCGCGCCCCGATCGCGACCACGTTGGCGTCGTTGTGCTGGCGGCCCAGGCCGGCGGTCGCGATGTTCCAGGCCAGGGCGGCCCGGATCCCGGGGACCTTGTTGGCGGCGATCTGCTCGCCGTTGCCCGAGCCGCCGATGACGACGCCGAGGCTGCCCGGGTCGGCGAGCACCCGCGCGCCGGTGTGGAAGCAGAACGCCGGGTAGTCGTCCTCCGCGTCGTACACGTGCGGACCCACGTCGACGACGTCGTGACCCTGGCCGGTCAGGTATTCGACCAGGTGCTGCTTGAGCTCGAAACCGGCGTGGTCCGACCCTATGTAAACCCGCATGGCGACAGTCTCCCAGAGGCCTATTCGGCGGTGAGGTCGGCCAGCACCAGGCCGCCGCGGGCCTTCGGGGTGAACCAGGTGCTCTTGCGGGGCATCTTGAGACGGGCCAGGTTGACCGCGACGAACTCCTCGACGGTCACCGGGGCGATGAGGATCGCCAGGTCCGCCCGGCCGGCGTCGACCTCGCCGGTGAGCCACTCCGGCGGGTAGTCGCCGCCCACGTAGACGATGCGCTTGTCGCCCGGGTCGAGGCCGAGGGCGTCGCGCAGCAGCGAACGCTCCACGGCGGCGTGGTCCATGCCGTCCACGATGGACTCCGCGCCCGCCCCGGCCGTCGGGAGTCGCACGGCGAAGGCGCGCTGGCGCCCGTACACGTGGATGGTCCCTTGCGGCGGGATGCCGACCGGCGCGGCAGCCTCGGTGACCACGGCGCCGGCCGCGGTCAACCGGTCCACCAGCTCGTCGGGGCTGACCGTCGACTCGGTGACCAGACGGTGATAGGGCTGGATCTCGACCGACTGCGGCGTGGTGATGACCGCGAGGAACCGGCTCAGGCCGCCGGTCTGCGCGGCGAGGCTGCGGTGGTTGCCGTCCGCGACGACCAGCTCGCCCGCGCCGGCCACGACCGCGAGCTCGGCCGCCAGCTCGCCGGTGACGACCCAGACCGCGTGCGTGCGGCCGACGTGGTCGATGTCCGTGACGGCGGGCGCCCCGGCAGCGTCGGCGGCGAGGCGCAGGGCCGCGTGCAGCCGCTCGCCCGCGCCGGTCTGCAGGAGCAGCACCGGGGAGAGGAGGTGCCGGGTCGCGTCGGCCAGCGCGACCCGCTCGCGCACCTTCTCGATGAACACGTCCTCGTTGCGGATGACCAGGCCCGGCTCGTCGGCACTGGTGGAGATCTGGTCCGTGTCCACCATCGCGAAGATCCCGTACGCCGCCTCGTCGGGGCGGTCGGGCTCGCCGATGCGGTAGAGCGCGACGACGCCCTCGGCCGCGGCGTAGCTGCCGTCGGCCTTCTGCTGGCTCAGCCGGGCGACGGCGTCGGGCAGGGCGTCGAGGAAGCTCCGGCCGAGGCTCTCGGGCGCCCGGTGCGGCATCTCGATCGCCAACGCGCTGTCCGCGTTCGCCCGGATGATCTCGGTGATCTCGGCGTCGTCGGCGAACTCGTCGTAGTTGCGCGCGCCCGTGCCGCCGGTGGAGATCCAGGCGCGGGCAATGGGGTGGACCACGGTCATGACCGCGACGCTAACGGCTGGCCGGTCATCGCGGGTACGGCACGCCGGACAGTGTCCGGACCGTGGGAAGACCAGCTCACCGCACCCGGCTCGCGTGCTGACGCACCCGCTGTGACCTGGACCGCAGCGGCGCGGGCGCGAGGAACCTCGGCGTGCACGCGGCGTACGTGGCACTGGCACTGGGCTGGCGGGCCGGCTCCGCGGCCGTCCCGACCATGGCCGGGCCGAAGGCGCACGGGTCGTCCGGCGCCGGCCAGCTCTCGTCCTCGTCGCCGCCGCCCGCGTCCATCGCGTTGAGCAGCGCCGCGACCTCGGGCGGCAGCGCGGTCGCCAACTCGTCCCAGTCGGTGTCGTCCCGGCGACCGTCCTGCCAGGCCCACCACTCGCGCTCGGAGACCATGAATCCTCCCTCACCGGGGGCGCCGGACCGTGCCGGCGTCACTACTCTTCGTAACGACACCTGGGCTGGCGGCGTGACGACCTCTCACCCGCATCAGGGGCATCCCTTTCGGTTACGGGTTGTCGTGGAAAAGTGTTGTTACGCAACGTGATCGCGGTTGGGGATGTGGGGTGGGTGAGCGACCCACTCTGCTCTGCTTCCCTATAGGCATCGGTCACCCTGCGTCGCGAAGCCCTTGGTAGCAAAGGAATTGGGGTGCGCTGTTCGTGCAGCTCAGGATGGTGATGCCTATAGGGAAGCAGAGCAAAGTGGGTTAGCAACGACACACGCGCCCCAGCCTGCGATCACGAACAGTGACGCACCCGGACGTCACTGTTCGTCAATGTGGCCCGGAATACGACGGGCCGCCCGCTGGAACGGCACGGCGAGGCGGCGGTACATCCGCTGGACCAGTCTGCGGGGCCGAGGGCTGTGCTGGCCGGGGGCGTGCGCGGGCTCCAGGCGCCTGGCGTGCGTGTCCACGTGGGCGCCGATCGCGGGGATGCGGTGGCGGTGCGGCAGGCGGTCGGGCGGTGACGGCTCGTGCTGGTCCGCGAAGGACGCCGGCAGTGGCGCCTCACGGCGCGGGTGCGAGCGGCCGTCCGGGCCGGGGACCAGGATCAGGCCCGTCGCGGCGGGCTCGTCGACGAGGCGCACGCTCACCGGGCCGTGGGCCATCGGCGGCACGGGCGCGCGGACCAGCGAACGGCCGTCGATCGTGCGGCACTCGGCGGGGTAGCCGACGCCACCCACGATCACCTCGCCCGGCGCGGCGGCGAAGCCGTCCAGGTGGATCGGCGGCAGGCGCAGCTCAAGGCGGGCGTCGACATGGGTGACGTCGGCCGGGGTCAGGCCCGCCGCTGGGAGCAGGCCCGCGGTCCCCAGGCCGAGGTCCACGCTGAGCTGGGCGTCGCTCGCCGCGAACGGGACGACCGCCCGCCCGTCGATGAGCGCCGGGCCGACCCCGCCGCGGGCCGGCACGGCGCGGTGCGACACGTACCCGAGCGCGGTGAACCGGACGGTCAGGTCCCACAGCCGCTCGTCGAGCGGCCTGCCGTAGGCGGCGGCGCCCGGGTAGAGGCGCGCGGCGCACCAGCCACGGGCCACGGTGCCCGCCGGCGTGTCGACATACTCCACGCGGCCGTGGGACGGCAGCACCCACTCCACCCGCGAGGAACGACCCCGCACGCCCAGCTCCACCCGGCCGCGCAGCAGGTCGGTGACGTCCAGTTCCTCGTCGGTGAGCGTGCCGGCCAGCTCGGGCGGGACGATGCGGTACACCCGGTCGCCGTCGCGGTGGAACAGCAGCGGCACGCCGTCCGGATCCACGAGCGTCGCGGCGACCGCCACCTCCAGCGCGCCCTGCCGCCAGGCGGCGTCGAGCAGGTCCGGGCGGGCGGTCACGCCGCGGTCGACGGCCGCGAGGCCGACCAGGCCCGGCAGGTCGCCGGCGCGGCAGAGCCGGGCACGGGGGCGCTCGACGGCGGACAGCACCGTGTCCAGCTGCGGACCGAGGAACTCGTGGTGCAGCTCGGCGGCGAACCGGACGGTCGCCTCGCGGGAGATCGCGCCCAGCCCCAGCAGGGGCGGACCGACGCGGGCCAGCAGACAGCCCCGGTACCAGCGCATGAGCAGGGCGTCCCGGCGCGGTCCGGACGGCAGGGCCCGGGAGACGACGTACAGGTCGCGCCGCACGGCCGACCACACCAGCCGGGGGTCGGCCGGGTCGGGCCGGGCGGTCGCGGGCCGGAAGCAGGGGTAGTCGGCGAGCACCGACACGATCCGGGCCCTCGCGAACACCAGGGCGTTCACCGCGTGGTCGGCGAGCGCCGCCGGCCCTTCGGGGAACCGGATGGCGTGCTCGCGCAGGAACCCGGTGCGGTAGAGCTTGTGCGGCGTCAGCAGGGCCAGGACGTGCTCGTCGAGGTTCGCGCGCGGCTCGTTGAACCGGAACGTCTCCCACCCGTCCGGGCCGAGCTCCTTGATGATCACCACGTCGGCGTCGTTGCCGGCCGCGTACTGCCAGGCCCGGGCGAGCGCCTCGGGGAAGAGCTCGTCGTACGGGTCGGCGTAGAGGACGTACTCCCCGCGCGCGAGGCCGGTGCCGACGTTGCGCGGGCGGCTCGCGGACCCCGAGTACGCGATCTCCTCGACGCGCAGCCACGGCCGGGTGGGTACGGCGGCCCGCAGGACGTCGGGGGTGCCGTCGGTCGACCCGTCGTCGACCACGATCACCTCGAAGGCGTCCCGCGGCATGGTCTGCGCGTCGAGGGAGCGCAGGGTGAGCATGAGGCCCGGGCCCGCGTTGCAGGCCGCCACGACGACCGTGACCTTTATCGGCACGCGGGCATGTTATGTCTGTATATGAGTTCTACGTACGGAACACGCCCTACGCGACCACGGGCTCGCGGTCGCGGGTGCGCTTCAGCTCGAAGAAACCGTCCGTACCGGCGACGAGCAGGACGCCGTCCCACAGCTTCCCGGCCGCCTCGCCCTTCGGGGCGGGGGTCACGACGGGGCCGAAGAACGCGATCAGCTCCCCGTCCGGGCCGGGCACGTGGACCACCGGGGTGCCGACCTCCTGGCCGACCGGCCGCATGCCCTCCTCGTGGCTCTCCCGCAGCCGTTCGTCGTACTCGGTGGCGTCGGCCGCGGCAGCGAGCGACTCGTCGAGACCCGCCGCCCGCAGCGCCGCGGCGATCGCCTCCGGCCCGCGCTCCCTGGTCACGTGGATACGGGTGCCCAGCTCGGTGTAGAGGCGGCCGAGCACCTCGGGGCCGTACTTCTGCTCCGCGGCGATCGCCACCCGGACCGGGCCCCACGTACCCTTGATCAGTTCCCGGTACTGCTCGGGGATGTCCTTGTGCTCGTTGAGGACGCCCAGGCTCATCACCCGGAAGGTGATGTCCACCGGTCGCACCCGCTCGACCTCCAGCAGCCAACGCGAGGTGATCCACGCCCAGGGGCAGGACGGGTCGAAGTACATGGTGACGGGTGTGCGCGTGGTCACGGATTCTCCTAGCGACAGAGTCGACAAAGCATTCACCCGTTACCGACCCAGAGGCGCGCGTGGATATTCCACGATCCGCGCCCATGGTGAATTCCGCCACCCGGAGCAAACCCCGCGACACGTGGCAGACTTCGGCCGTAGCGTCTACGCGGACGAACACAGCGGAGACTGGACGGAGAACCACTGGTGTCAGGAACGCGCAACCTCACCCAGGCCGAGGCGGGGGAACGCGCCCGCCTGCTCGACGTAACCGGGTACGACATCGCCCTCGACCTGACCGACGGCACAGGAGGGCCGGGCGAGGGCACCTTCCGGTCCACGACGACGATCTCGTTCACGTGCGCCGAGCCGGGGACCACCACGTTCATCGAGGCGGCCGCCGAGCGCCTGCGGAGCGCCACCCTCAACGGCACCGAACTGGACATCAGCGGCTGGACCGCCGAGAAGGGCCTGACCCTGCCCGGCCTGGCGGCCACGAACACCCTCGTGGTCGACGCCGACTTCCCGTACTCCAACTCGGGTCAGGGCCTGCACCGCAGCGTCGACCCGGTGGACAAGGAGGTCTACCTCTACAGCCAGTTCGAGACGGCCGACGCGCAGCGGGCGTACGCGTGCTTCGACCAGCCCGACCTCAAATCGGTCTACACCTTCCACACGGTCGTCCCCGCGCACTGGAAGGTGATCTCCAACTCGCCGGTGGCGGCCGAGGAGCCCGCCGACGTCGAGGGCGCCAAGATCGTGCACTTCGCCCCGTCGGCGAAGATGAGCACCTACGTGACGGCGGTCTGCGCCGGGCCGTACCACGAGGTGCGGGAGACCCACGACGGCATCGACATGGGCATCTTCGTCCGGTCCACCATGAAGCAGTACCTGGACGCGGACGACATCTTCCTGATCACCAGGCAGGGCTTCGACTTCTTCCACGAGCAGTTCGCCGTCCGCTACCCGCTGCCCAAGTACGACCAGGTCTTCGTGACCGAGTTCAACGCCGGCGCCATGGAGAACTTCGGCTGCGTGGTGCACGGCGAGGAGTACTACATCTTCCGCTCGGCCGTCACCGACTTCGAGTACGAGCAGCGCGCCAACACGATCCTGCACGAGATGGCCCACATGTGGTTCGGCGACCTCGTGACCATGCGCTGGTGGGACGACCTGTGGCTGAACGAGTCGTTCGCCGAGTGGGCCTCGCACTGGTGCAACACGGAGGCGACCCGGTTCACCGACGCGTGGACGACGTTCCAGTCGCTGCGCAAGAACTGGGGGTACCGCCAGGACCAGCTCTCCTCGACCCACCCGGTCTACTGCGAGATGACCGACGTCGAGGCGGTCGAGGTCAACTTCGACGGCATCACGTACGCCAAGGGCGCGTCGGTGATCAAACAGCTCGTCGCGTACGTGGGCCAGGAGGCGTTCGTCAACGGGCTGCGCGCCTACTTCGCGGCGCACGCGTGGGGCAACGCCACCTTCAACGACCTGCTCTCGGCGCTCGAGGAGTCCTCCGGGCGGCAGCTGCGCGACTTCGCGGCCCAGTGGCTGGAGACGTCGCAGGTCAACACGCTGCGCCCGCGCGTCGGGATCGCCGCCGACGGGACGTACTCGTCGGTGGTCATCGAGCAGACGGCGCCCGCCGCGCATCCCACGCTGCGCACCCACCGCCTCGCGATCGGGCTCTACGACCTCGACGGCGACCGGCTGGTGCGGCGCGAACGGCTGGAGCTGGACGTCGCCGGCGCCGAGACGACCGTGGCACAGCTGGCCGGCGTGCGCGCCGCGGACGTGCTGCTGCTCAACGACGACGACCTGACGTACGCGAAGCTGCGCCTCGACGAGCGCTCCATGGCGACGGTGGTGGAGCACATCGCGGGCTTCGACTCGTCGCTCGCGCGGGGCCTCGCCTGGGCCGCGGCCTGGGACATGGTCCGCGACGCGGAGCTCGCCGGCCGCGAGTACGTCAAGCTGGTCTGCGCGGGCGTCGCCGCCGAGACCGACATCAACCTGATCACCACCACGCTGCGGCAGGTGCAGCTCGCGCTCGGCTCGTACGTGGTGCCCGAGTGGGAGCCGGTCGGGCGCAAGCTGCTCGCCGACACCGCGCGGGCGGCCGTCACCGCCGCCGAGCCGGGCAGCGGCTTCCAGCTGACCTGGGCCAGGACTTTCGCGGCCTCGGCCCGCGACGAGGCCGACCTGGCGACGGTGCGCGGCTGGCTGGACGGCACCGGCGTGCCGGACGGACTGAAGATCGACACCGAGCTGCGCTGGTCGCTGCTGTGCGCCCTGGTCGCCAACGGCGCGGCGGGCGAGGGCGAGATCGAGGCGGAGCTGGACACCGACCGCACCGCGAGCGGCGAGCGGGAGGCCGCCACGGCCCGGGCGCTCATCCCGACCGAGGCCAACAAGGCCGAGGTCTGGCGGCAGCTCACCGGCCCCGAGAAGCTGGCGAACTGGCTGCAGCGGTCGCTGCTGGTCGGCTTCCAGCACTCGGCCCAGCGGGCGCTCACCGAGCCGTACGTGGCGAAGTTCTTCGAGGTCGTCGCCGACATCTGGGCCACCCGCGACAGCGAGCCGGCCCAGGAGTTCCTGCTCTACGCGTACCCGTCGAACCAGGTGAGCGAGGAGACCATCGCCGCGACGGACGCCTGGCTGGCGACCGAGGGCCACCCGGCCCCGCTGCGCCGCCTGGTCGCCGAGGGCAAGGACGGCGTCGTCCGCGCCGTGGCCGCCCGGGCCAAGGACGCGACCGCCGCCTGAGCGCCGACACGGCGAAGGCCGGGACCCGGTCGGGTCCCGGCCTTCGCCGTGTGATGTCTGTTACGGCTTGCCCGCGTGGTCGGCCAGCTGGGCGAGACCCGAGACGATGCCGCCGGCCAGGTCGCCGCCGCCGAACGCCGCCGCCATGGACAGCGCGGCGAGCTTGCACTCGCGGTCGGGCAGCCGGCGGCGCACCCGCTCGCCGGTGACGATCTCGAGCACCCGCTGGTTGGGCGAGATGGCGATCAGCACGGACTGGTCCGGGTCGACCAGCTCGCCGTGCAGCCGCTCGGCGGCGCCGCGGGCCGGGTCGGCCAGGTCACCGATGTAGACGCTGAACGTCAGCTCGGTGGTGCGGTCGGCGATGCGCAGCGCCTCGTCGACGCGGAGCAGCTGCCTCGTGGTCAGCGGCCCGTCCAGCACCTCGGGGTGCCAGGTCGGCGTCGCCGCCGCGTGGGTCACCTCACCAGCGGTCACTTGCGCCTCCGGTCTGCCCGTGCGGACGGTCCGCCGCCCCGGCGGCGCCCGTCAGCTGCCTGTGTTCGCCCGCGCCGACCAGCTGGCGGTCCGGCGCCGCGAGGAACCACACCGGGGTGAAGGTGAACGGGCGACCGGGCCGGTAGCGCTTGGCACGCTTCGCGCTCCCGGCGTAGACGACCGCGTAGATCAACAAGATGACGGCGAGCGCGATCGCCAGCGGAACCGCCACCGTCTTCAAGAACCCCAAGCTCAACGCCCCCAGCGGTATTAGGGAGTCCCACGTCGTTGTCACGGTAGCGGCAGGTGGGGCCGCCACCGCTCCCGGGGTGGGCCGGTCAGCCCGAACACGGCACGCAGTCAACCATGAACCGGGCAATTCACTCTTACAGGCTTTAGGGTAAATCACGCTTGATTTCTTGGGACGATGCAGGGGACGGCGATGCGCCCGCGTGCGCGTCACGGGCCCGAAGGGGTGTGCGAGCCATGAGAGTTCCCCGCATTCCGGTCCTCCTGCGCGGCCTGGCCGGCGTCGCCGCCGCCGCGCTCATGATCCTCGGGCCCGCCGCCCCGGCATACGCGTCCGGCGTCTGGATCCAGGTGACCCCGAGCACGGTCAACGCCGGGTACCAAGCCAAGATCAAGGCGAGCTGCGAGGGCAACACCAACGACGCCCAGGTGCACTCCAAGGCGTTCGGCACCGTTGTCGTCAAGCCCGAGAACGGCACCCTCACCGCCACGGTCACCGTGCCCGAGTCGCTCACCGAGGGCGGCTACGACGTCACCCTGACCTGCCCCACCGGCTCGACCGCGACCACCACGGTCTGGGTCCTCAACCACGACGAATCCGCCGAGGAGGAGGGCGCCTACACGCCGAGCGGGTCCGGCCCGCACACGGGCGGTGGGTTCCTCGCCGGTGCCGGTGACTCGGCCGCGGCCCGGGCCTGGCTGGCCGTGGGCGCCGGCGCGCTCGTCGCGGGCGTGGCCTTCGGCGTCCACGCGCTGCGGCGGCGGACCCCGGCCCGCACCCGCTGACGGCCATGCGCCACCGGCCGCGAGCGGCCATCGTGGCCCTCGTCCTCTGCGTGGTCGGGCTGTTCGCGCTCGGGATCGGCGCCGGCCAGCTCACCGGCCTGCCGACCCTGAGCCACCTGTGGGCGGCGCACGCGCGGGCCGACGCCGACCGCCTGCACCGGCCGTCGGCGCCGAGCGTCCTGCTCATTCCGGAGATCGGCGTACGCGCCGAGGTCGTGCCCGTGGGCCTGGCTTCCGACGGCTCGATCGCCCCGCCGCGCGACCCGCGCGGCGCCGCCGTCGGCTGGTACGAGCGGGGACCCACGCCGGGGCAGTCCGGCGCGGCGGTGCTCGTCGGACACGTCGACACCCGCGACGCCCCGGCCGTCTTCCACCGCCTGGGCGAGCTGCGCAGGGGCGAGCTGATCCAGGTGCACCGGCGCGACCGGCACACCGCTGCCTTCCGCGTGGACTCGGTCGAGACGTTCCCGAAGACGGCGTTCCCGGTGAAGCGGATCTTCGGCGACGCCAGCGAGGCCCGGCTCGTACTCGTGACGTGCGGCGGCCGGTGGGTCGGCGGCGAGACCGGCTACGCCGACAACGTCGTGGTGTTCGCCCGTCGCGTGCCGGCCTAGGCCGCCCGCGCCTCGTCGGCCGGGTCGGACAGCGGCACGACGTTGGCCACGTCGAGCCAGTTGGCCCAGCGCGGGTCCGGCGTGCGGTGGCCCAGGACGCGCCACGCGGCGCCCTTCGGCGCCGCGGGCGAAACAAGAAGACGCCAGCCGAGTTCGGCTGGCGTCCTGTCGCCTTTCGTGTGGTTACAGCGTGCGCACGCCGCCACCACGTTCTCCCACGCGTGTCGTCCGCCGCGGCTTCGCGGCATGACGTGGTCGATCGTCTCGGCCGGACCGCGACAGTAGGCGCACCGGCCGCCGTCGCGGGCGAAGATGGCCCGCCGGGAGAGCCCGACATGGTTGCGGTACGGCACGCGCACGTAGCGGGTGAGCCGGACCACCAGGGGTATCGGGATCTTCGACCGCTCGCTGTGCAGGATGCCCTCGCCGTCCTCGACGCAGACCGCCTTGCCGGAGAGGACGAGGATGACGGCCCGCCGCACGGACACGACCCCGAGCGGCTCGTACGTCGCGTTGAGCATCAGCGCGGCGGAGTCGCCCCTGGGTCGTATGCCGGACATCGTCACGCACCTCCCGAACCAATAGTCCCTGACGGATCGCCCGTTGGCGAGCCCCAATCGCGCTACGGTGGGGCGCCGTTTGGCCATCCGCGACGCGTGCGGTACGAAATGAGCCGTGAGCATGACCCTGGTGGCCCTCCTGTCCGAACCGACCCCGATCCCGACCCCGAGCATCGAGCCGACGCCGACCTGCCAACGGAACAGTGAGTTCTGCGAATGGCTGTTCAAGCAGACGGGGCAGCGGTGGCTCGCCGAGAGCAGCTACTACGCGCTGGCCAAGCCGCTCACGATCATCGGCATCGTGCTGCTCGCGCTGATCGCGCGGTGGCTGCTGCACCGGGTCATCAACAAGGTCATCGGCAACGTCAGCACGGGCAGCTTCCACGGGTTGTTCAACCCGCTGCGGGAGCGGATGCCGGTCGCCCTGCAGGAGGCCACGGGCGCCCGCTCCGAGCGCCGCCGCCAACGGGCCGAGGCGCTCGGCTCGGTGCTGCGCAGCGTCGCGTCGGCCACGATCTTCTCGATCGCGTTTCTGATGATCCTCAGTGAGCTGGGGCTCAACCTCGCACCCATCCTGACCGGCGCCGGCGTGGCCGGCCTCGCGGTCGGCTTCGGCGCGCAGAACCTGGTGAAGGACTTCATCGCGGGCCTGTTCATGCTGCTGGAGGACCAGTACGGCGTGGGCGACGTGGTCGACGTGGGCGAGGCCAACGGCACGGTCGTCGCGGTCGGGCTGCGCGTCACCACGATCCGCGACGGGCACGGCGTGTTGTGGTACATCCGCAACGGCGAGATCATCCGGGTCGGCAACAAGAGCCAGGGCTGGGCGGTCGTGGTGGTGGACACGCCGATCGGCTTCGCCGGCGTCGAGGAGGCCACCGGCGTCCTGCGCACGGCCGCGACGTCGCTCGCCGACGACCCCGAGTACGCCGCGGACCTGATCGACGCGCCGGAGGTCCTCGGTGTTGAACAGATCACAGTGGATGGAACGGTGCTGCGGGTCACCGCGAAGACCACGTCCGAGGCGCAGTGGCGCGTCGGCCGCGAGCTGCGCCGCCGGCTCACCGAGGCACTGGAGCGGGCCGGCATCACGAGCCAGCTCAGCGCCGCGCGCCTGCTCCTGCGCCCGGGCAGTCCCGGGGAGGCGACGAACGGCACCGACACCGCGAACCCGACCGATCCCCAGCATCCGGGCGTCGGCGGAGCAACCTGACGCATATGTGACGCTCCGGAATCAGTCCGTAACCCCATCAGGGGTCGCGGACCGGACGGTTGGTTGGTTATCGTCCGTTTGTTGATGCAGACGTAAACCGTTCGGAGGGGTCCGTTGTCGGTACGGCGCCCTCTCGACGACCGTCCAGCGACATTCCGGGAAGTCTTCGCGAGTCGGGACTTCCGCTACCTGTACGCCGCGAGCACCCTCTCGTGGACCGGCGACGCCCTCGCCCGGGCGGCCGCGACCGCGCTCATCTACCAGGCCACCGGCTCGGTGATCGCCTCGGCGGCCGGGTTCGCGATCAGCTACGTGCCGTGGCTCATCGGCGCCCCGGTGCTCGTCGCGCTCGCCGAGCGCTACCCGGCCCGGCGCACCATGGTCGCCTGCGACGTGGCGCGCATGGCCCTCATGGCGATCGCGGCGCTGCCCGGCCTGCCCCCCGCCGGGCTCCTGCTCGTGCTGCTCGCGACGGCCACGCTGACCCCGCCGTTCGAGGCCGTCCGGTCGGCGACCCTGCCCCGCCTGCTGGAGGGCGACCGGTACGTGGTGGGGCTCGCGGTGAGCTCCACGACGGCGCAGCCCGCCCAGGTCCTCGGCTACCTGCTGGGCGCCGCCCTCGCCGCCCACCACCCGCGCGCGGCGCTCCTGGTCAACGCGGTGACCTTCGGCCTGTCCGCGCTGCTCATCCGGGTCGGCGTGCGCTGGCTGCCGGCCCTGCGCGGCACCCGGCGCCAGGCCCTGGGCGCCGAGATGGTCGCCGGCTTCCGCCTCGTCTTCGCCACCCCCGTGCTGCGGACCATCGCGATCACGGTGTTCACCGCGGTGACGCTGGTGATCCTGCCGGAGGGCCTGGCCGCGCCGTGGGCGGCCGAGGTCAACCCGGGCCCGCACCAGGGCTGGGCGCAGGGCGCGATCATGACGTCCGTCCCGCTGGGCTACTTCCTCGGCGGCCTGCTGTTCACCCGGCTGACCCCGCCGACGGTCCGCACCCGGCTGGTGCGGTTCCTCGCGGTCGCGGTGCCGGCCTCCCTGCTCCCGGTCATCCTGGAGCCCGGCCTCGTCCCGACCATCGTCCTCGGCTGTGTCTGCGGCACCGTCATGGGCGGCCTGATGCCGGCCTCGAACGGGCTGTTCGTGCAGGCGCTGCCGGACGCCTTCCGGGCCCGGGCGTTCGGCGTCATGCAGTCGGGCATCCAGCTGCTGCAGGGCGGTGCGGTGCTGGCGGCCGCCTCGCTGACCCAGTGGCTGCCCGTCTCCCTGTCGGTCGTCGCCGGGGCGTGGGCCGCCCTGGCGCTGCTCATCATGATCGCGGTCTGCGTGCGTTGGCCCTCGCAGCAGGCGTTCACGGAGGCCCGCGAGTCGGCGGCCCGGGCGAACGCCACCGGCCCGGACGCGCCCACGGTGTGAGCCTCGCCGCACGCCCCGCGAGTCGTGCGCGGCGGGCTGGCACGATGGGTGGCGTGACGAACGACGTGCCCGCCTCCCCGATGCGGGTGACCCCGGCGCCCGCCGACCCCGCCATCACGTTCTACGAGGCGGTCGGCGGCGAGGCCACGTTCCGGCTCCTGGTCGACGAGTTCTACGCCGGCGTCGCCGAGGACCCCCTGCTGCGCCCCCTCTACCCCGAGGACGACCTGGGTCCGGCCAACGACCGGCTGCGCCTCTTCCTGATCCAGTACTGGGGCGGCCCGGGCACGTACCAGGAGCAGCGTGGGCACCCACGGCTGCGGATGCGGCACGCGCCGTTCGTGATCGGCCCGGCCGAGCGCGACGCCTGGCTGCACCACATGCGGCGGGCCGTCGACGCCCTCAACCTCCCCGCCGACCAGGCCACCACACTCTGGGACTACCTGGAGCGCGCGGCGTACTTCATGGTCAACGCGACCGACGTCTGACGCATCCCGACCCGGCCACAACTCGTTGAGCCGGACATGCGTTGGCCCACCACGGCGGTTCCGATCATCGTCGCGGCGCTCGCCCTCACCGGCGCGCTCGCCGCGGCCCCCGCACATGCCGACATGGGCCAGAACGGTGTCGTGTCCCCCGATCCGGTGAACTGGACGCCGCACGTGCTCGACGGCACGGTGTACGCGATCGTCCAGATCGGCCCGACGGTTGTCGTCGGCGGCGACTTCAACGACGTCCAGGACGGCCGTACGGGCCGCGTCATCCGCCAGCCCTACCTGTTCGCGTTCGACGTCCGCAGCGGCGCCATACTGCCGTTCTGGCCCCGGTTCGACGGCCCGGTGCTGGCGCTGACCCCCGGCCCGACCGGCACGGTGCTGGCGGGCGGCTCGTTCGCCTACGTCAACGGCGGGTTCCGGCGGGGCCTCGCGCTGATGTCGCTGTGGACGGGCGACGCGGTGCCGTCGTTCCGCGCCACCATCAACGGCGGCGACGTGCGGACGCTGGCCACGCACGGCGGCGAGGTCTACGTCGGCGGCACGTTCGGCGCGATCGGCGGCTACCGGCGCACCGGCCTGGCCCGGATCCTCGCCAGCACCGGCGCCGTCGACCAGGACTTCGCGCTGGAGATCGCGGGCGGCCGGTTCAACCGGGCGAAGATCGAGGACCTCGCCCTGAGCCCGGCCGGCGACCGCCTCGTCGCCATCGGCGCGCTGAGCCGGGTCGACGGCTGGCTCCGACCCCAACTGGCGATGATCGACACGGGAGCACGCCCGGCACGGCTCTCGTCGTGGTTCACCGAGGTGTACGCGCCGCCGTGCCGGGCCGGCTTCGACACGTACCTGCGCGCGGTGGACTTCTCCCCCGACGGCCGCTACTTCGTGGTGGTGACCACGGGCCGGGCGTCCCGACCCGACCGGATGTGCGACACGGCGGCCCGGTTCGAGACCGGCGGCGTGGGCAGCCAGGTCCCCACCTGGGTCAACCACACGGGCGGCGACTCGCTGTACGCGGTGAGCGTCACGGGCTCGGCGGTGTACGTCGGCGGCCACCAGCGCTGGATGAACAACCCGTACGGCTATGAGCGGCCCGGCCCGGGCGCGGTGAACCGGCCGGGCATCGCGGCCCTCGACCCGCGCAACGGCGGCGCCCTGTACTGGAACCCCACGCGCTCACGCGGTGTCGGCACACGCGCCCTCGTGGCGACACGCGACGGCCTGTTCGTGGGCTCCGACACCGACCGCCTCGGCGGCGAGTACCACGCCCGCCTCGGCATGTTCCCGCTCTACCGCTGATCGTCGGCTACACGGCGTCATGCAGCTGGAGGTGACGGAGCGTGGTTGTTCTCGGTCGGCGGCTGGCATCGCCTCACTGCCTTTGCTCTGCTTCCCTATAGGAATCACGCCGACTGCCTGCTGAAACTACGCGGAGCTACGGCGCGCGCCTTCCACGCCACTTCGCTCTGCGTAAGCGATTCCTATGAGGAAGCAGAGCAAAGTCGGTGGGGTGACACGCATCGCGTGGCAGCGCTATGACCCACAGTGATGGCCAATAGCGCGACAACGCCGGTGGAGGGCATCGCCTACCGTCTAGCGGCATGACCCCTCGGCACCGCCCGCGCGCCCGCGCGCCCCGCATCGTCGCGTTCCTCGCCGCCGTCAGCCTCGCCGTGGGTGGGTGCCAGCTCGGCGGGCCGGAGCCGCAGTGGACGGCGCCGCGCACGTCCGCCGAGGCGTCGGGTCCGACCACGCCCCCGACAACGACGCCCGGCACGGAGCCGGGGCTGTCCAGCCCGGTCACCGATCCGGTCTACCCGGACTACGGCAACGCGTCGCTCGACGTCCTGCGCTACGACCTCGACCTGGCGTGGAATCCCACCCGCAAGGAGCTGACCGGGGTCGCCACGCTCGACATCCGGCCGGTGCGCGGCCTCGACAAGCTGCGGCTCGACTTCTCCAAGGCGTACAAGGTCGAGTCGGTCCAGGTCAACGGAGCGCAGGCGCCGCACCGGATCGACGGCAGCGACCTGGTGGTCGATACGCGGCAACTCCAACCGGACACGCGCGTCACGCTCAAGGTTGAGTACTCCGGCGTGCCGAAGCCGGTGAAGATGCCGTCGGACCGGGGCGACTTCGACGAAGGTCTCGGCCTGCGGGCGGAGTCGGACGGGTCGGCCTGGACGATGCAGGAGCCCTACGGCGCGTCCACCTGGTACCCCGCCAACGACCACCCGTCCGACGAGGCGATGTACGACATCCGGGTCACCGTGCCGAGGGGCTGGTCGGGCATCGCCAGCGGCGAACTGGTGGACACGAAGCAGAACGGCGACACCACGACGTTCGTGTGGCGCTCCAGCGACCCGGTGGCGAGCTACCTGACCACGCTGGCCGTAGGGAAGTACACGAAGGTCACCGACACCGGGCCGCGCGGCATGCCGATCACGTACTGGCTGCGCACGGGGCACGACGAGGGCATGCGGCCGGTGTTCGAGCGCACCCCGGAGATCATCGCCTGGCTGGAGAAGCGCTACGGGCCGTACCCGTTCGCCTCCGCCGGCATCGTCTCGGTGTCGTCCACGTCGGCGATGGAGACCCAGCAGATGATCACGCTGGGTGGCGACCTGGTCGACGAGATGCAGGGCAGCGAGGTGGAGAAGCGCGAGTACCTGGCCGAGGTCATCGCCCACGAGTTGGCGCACCAGTGGTTCGGCAACGCGGTCACGCCGCGTGACTGGCGCTCGGTCTGGCTCAGCGAGGGCATGGCCATGTACATCGAGGGCGAGTGGCTGATCGCCGACGGGTTCGCCGACCGCGACAAGTGGATCGAGTGGCTGCGCGAGGCGGACCGGGAGTCCCGCCGCGTCGCCGGCCCGCCCGGCAAGTGGAAGGCCGACCACTTCGCGGAGAACAACATCTACGTGGGGCCGGCGCTCATGCTCTACGAGTTCCGCAAGAGGATCGGCGCCACGGCGGTCGACAAGCTGTTGCGCGACTGGGTGCAGACCCAGCGCAACCAGCCTGTCGACCGCGAAAGTTTCACAGCTTTCGTCAAGCTCCGCCACCCGGACCTGGTGCCCGTGCTGGACGAGTGGCTCGACTCGCCGACCACGCCCACGGGGACGTGACCGGCGGCAAGCGTCTTACAGGAGGGCGCCGTCCTCGTGCAGCCAGTCCACGAAGGCACTGGTCACGGCGGCGGCGCAGTCCAGCAGCTCGTCGAGGAGCTGGTCGTGCACGCCGGAGAGCAGGGGGACCTGCACCTCGGCGTAGATCGGCAGCTGACCGCGCTCGGTCGGGTCGCCCACGTACGCCTTGCAGAAGCGGCGGGTGTGGTTCCACTCGTTGACCACGCGGTACGCCCGGTCCACCCAGTCGGGCGGGGTTGTGGCGTGCGGCCGGCCACGCATGACCAGGATCTCGTCGTCCGGGCCCTCCAGCGCGAAGAGCAGCGCGTGCCGCTCCCACATGGCCAGCAGGCTGCCGTCGCCGTCCGTCAGGTAGCGGATCTCGAGGCGGTCGAGCGCCTCCGCGACCCGGGCCATCGTGACGGGCTTCGCCGTCGACTCGGGGGTGCGCTGCGTCGGCACATCGACGCGGCGAACCGCAGTTTCCAGGGCGCCACCGGCGTCGAGCAGCGCGGCCGTGGCCGCGTCAAATTCGCGATCGGTCAGCGAACCAAGTTCCGTGACGCCGCCACCCGCACCGTCGGTGCGCGTACGCGTGCGCTTTGTTTCCCGCCAAGGCCACCACGCCATCGTTGACGAACCCCTCCCCACGTCGACTTGGGCCACGGGGCCCGACGCTACTTGGATCGGCATGCGACGCAAGTCCTTGAGGCAAAGTCGTGATCCAAAAGGACGACAGCGCATCAGCCAAACAGTTAACAGGTAAGCGACGCTCAACTCAACCGGAGCGGGGATGTTGACGCCAACCACGTGGAACCGTACTCGCCGGAGAGTCCCTTCCAAGACCCGGAAGCACGCACCGTGACCAAACCGTCACGACCGCTTCCGTGAAAGTTCATCCTGACGAGGCCCTGCACAAGCCGCTGCGGGATCTCCACCGAGCGGCCGCCCTCGGCGGTCACCACGACCGCCACGTGGTCGAGCAGCGCGTCGCGCAGCACCCGCTCGCCGACCGGCCGGTCGCCCACGCCCTCGGCCGAGGCGGTGCGCAGCGTCTCCTCGGCCGCGCGGGCCAGCCCCACGACCTCGTCCACGGGCAGGCCCTCCACGGCCGGCACGTTCATCGGTGGCAGGGGCCACATCCAGGCGCTGTCGCGGCGCACGGGCGGCGGCAGCTCCGGATCGTCGAGTCGGGCGAGCAGGTCGGCCGCGGCGAGCGTCACGTCGCCGTCCAGGTGGGCGGCGATCGTCCGGCTGGCCAGCACCTTGAACGGCAGCATCCCCCACAGCTGCACCAGGCCCGGCCCGGCGGGGCGCAACCGCACCACCGCGAGCGGGTCCAGCCGCGACAGCCGGTAGGCGAACGCACCCACGTCCGCCCGCGCGTCCGGGGGAATCACGGCCGCGCCCAGTCGGACAGGAACGCGCGCTCGGCCTCGGTGAGTCGCCGCGGCCGGCCGCTTCCAAGATCATATGGTACGAGCACGGAGCGCGCCCGGCTCGCGAGCACCTCCCCGTCGAACAGCTCGTACGCGACCGTGAAGCGGCTCGCCCGCAGCTCCTCGATCCACAGCTCGATCCGCACGGTCGGCGGCGCGTCCTTGACCACGGCGTAGTCCACCGGCCGCAAATAGTCGATCTCGTGCCGGGCGATCACCACGGCCTTGTTGAACGTCTCCACCCCCGCGGCCCGGGCCTCGACGAACACGAGGGCGACGCGCGCCTCCTCGTAGAGCGTGAGGAAGCGCGCGTTGTTCACGTGGCCGTACGCATCAAGATCCGACCAGCGCAGGGGGCACTCGTACCGGTAGCGCACCGCTCAGTCGCGGGTGAGCTTGCGGTAGGTCACCCGGTGCGGGCGGGCCGCCTCGGCGCCCAGCCGCTCGACCTTGTTCTTCTCGTACGCCTCGAAGTTGCCCTCGAACCAGAACCAGCGCGACGGGTCGGCCTCGTCGCCCTCCCAGGCCAGAATGTGGGTGGCGACCCGGTCGAGGAACATCCGGTCGTGGGAGATGACCACGGCGCAGCCCGGGAACTCCAGCAGCGCGTTCTCCAGGCTGGACAGCGTCTCGACGTCCAGGTCGTTGGTCGGCTCGTCGAGCAGGATCACGTTGCCGCCGATCTTGAGCGTCAGCGCCAGGTTGAGCCGGTTGCGCTCGCCGCCGGACAGCACGTTGACCGGCTTCTGCTGGTCGGGCCCCTTGAACCCGAACGCCGCCACGTACGCCCGGCTGGGCATCTCGACCTTGCCGACCATGAGGTGGTCCAGGCCGTCGGAGACGACCTCCCAGACGGTCTTGGCGCTGTCCAGGCCGGCCCGGTTCTGGTCGACGTAGGACAGGGAGACCGTCTCGCCGACCTTCACCCCGCCGCTGTCCGGCTGCTCCAGCCCGACGATGGTCTTGAACAGGGTGGTCTTGCCGACGCCGTTGGGGCCGATGATGCCGACGATGCCGTTGCGCGGCAGGGTGAACGAGAGGTCCTTGATCAGCACCCGGCCGTCGAAGCCCTTGTCCAGGCTCTTGACCTCGATCACCGTGTTGCCCAGGCGCGGGCCCGGCGGGATCTGGATCTCCTCGAAGTCGAGCTTGCGGGTCTTCTCCGCCTCGCTGGCCATCTCCTCGTACCGCGCGAGGCGGGCCTTGGACTTGGTCTGGCGCGCCTTCGCGTTCGAGCGCACCCAGTCGAGCTCCTCGGTGAGGCGCTTCTGCAGCTTGGCGTCCTTGCGGCCCTGCACGGCCAGGCGCTCGGCCTTCTTGGCCAGGTACGTCGAGTAGTTGCCCTCGTACGGGTACGCCCGGCCGCGGTCCAGCTCGAGGATCCACTGGGCGACGTTGTCGAGGAAGTACCGGTCGTGGGTGATCGCGATGACCGTGCCCGGGTACTTGGCGAGGTGCTGCTCCAGCCACTGCACGCTCTCGGCGTCGAGGTGGTTGGTGGGCTCGTCGAGCAGCAGCAGGTCGGGCTGCTCCAGCAGCAGCTTGCACAGCGCCACCCGGCGCTTCTCGCCGCCGGAGAGCTGGCTCACGTCGGCGTCCGGGGGCGGGCAGCGCAGCGCGTCCATGGCCAGCTCGAGCTTGGAGTCGAGGTCCCAGGCGTCGGCGTGGTCGAGCTCCTCCTGCAGCCGTCCCATCTCGTCCATCAGCTCGTCCGAGTAGTCGGTGGCCATGAGCTCGGCGATCTCGTTGAACCGGGCGACCTTGGCCTTGGTCTCGGCCACGGCCTCCTCTATGTTGCCCAGGACGGTCTTGGACTCGTCCAGCCGCGGCTCCTGGGCGACCATGCCGACGGTGTAGCCGGGCATGAGGCGCGCCTCGCCGTTGCTCGGCCGGTCCAGGCCCGCCATGATCTTGAGCAGGCTCGACTTGCCGGCGCCGTTCGGGCCGACCACGCCGATCTTCGCCCCGGGCAGGAAGTTCAGCGTGACGTTGTCCAACACGACCTTGTCGCCGTGCGCCTTGCGCGCCTTCTCCAGGGTGTAGATGAACTGAGCCACTGTGCGCCGTACCTCCGCGTGGGGTTGTCACCTCGGGACGCCCGCGAACAGGCGGACGCCGGTCTCCAATCTTTCCAGCACCGCGGCCGGGGGCGGGCACCGGCCCGCGGCGACACGGCGAGCGCCACATCACACATGGCCCGGATGAAGATCGGGTATGGACCGCGCCGGACTTCACACGAAAAGCGAAGGCCCGAAATCGGGCGTACGGCGCACGTCAGTACGCTCAACCGTACCGATGTTCAACGGGCCGTGATCAAAGGGGTGCGGCGTGTCGACACGCAGCTCATTCGTGGTGGTAGCCAACCGTTTGCCAGTGGACCAGGTGATCGATGAGACGGGCGCCACACAGTGGCAGCGCAGCCCCGGCGGGCTCGTGACCGCCCTGCATCCGGTGCTGCAGAGCCACCAGGGCACCTGGGTGGGCTGGTCGGGGGGCACGGGCGACGCCCCGGAGCCGTTCGAGTTCGAGGGCATCAAGCTGCACGCGGTGCCGCTGTCCGAGAGCGAGCTGGAGCGCTACTACGAGGGCCAGTCCAACGCGACGATCTGGCCGCTCTACCACGACGGGGTCGAGCAGCCGCAGTTCCGGCGCAGCTGGCGCGAGGCGTACCGGGTGGTCAACGCCCGGTTCGCGGACGCCGCGGCCGAGGTCGCGGCCGAGGGCGCCACGGTCTGGGTGCAGGACTACCAGCTCCAGCTCGTCCCGGCGATGCTGCGCGAGCGCCGACCGGATCTTCGGATCGGTTTCTTCCTGCACATCCCGTTTCCGCCGATTGAGCTCTTCATGCAGATGCCGCTGCGCGCCGAGGTGCTGCGCGGCCTGCTCGGCGCCGAGCTGGTCGGGTTCCAGCAGAAGCTCGCCGCGCAGAACTTCGTCCGGCTCGCCCGCCACCTGCTGGGCCTGCGGTACGAGGGCAACACGATCGACGTCAACGGCCGCAAGGTCAAGGCCGGCGCCTTCCCCATCTCCATCGACGTCGCCGAGATCGAGCGGCTCGCCGCGACCGACGCCGTGCAGGCCCGGGCCAAGCAGATCCGCGCCGAGCTGGGCGACCCCGAGACGATCATCCTGGGCGTCGACCGGCTCGACTACACCAAGGGCATCGAGCTGCGCCTCAAGGCGTACCGGGAGCTGCTCGCCGACGGCAAGCTGCGCACCCCGAACACCGTGATGATCCAGGTCGCGACCCCCAGCCGCGAGCGCGTCGAGCACTACCAGAACCTGCGCGTACGGGTCGAGCGCGAGGTCGGTCGGATCAACGGCGAGTACGGCCTGGTGGGTCAGCCGGCCGTCCATTATTTGCACCAGTCCTACAGTCGCACCGAACTGGTTGCGCTCTACCGCGCCGCGGACGTCATGATGGTGACACCGTTCCGTGATGGAATGAACCTGGTAGCCAAGGAGTACGTCGCCGCACGCACCGGGGCGGGAGGCGGCGCACTCGTCCTCAGCGAGTTCGCGGGGGCGGCCAGCGAGCTGCGACAGGCATTCCTGTGCAACCCCCACGACCTCGACGGCGTCAAGGACGCCCTGCTACGCGCGGTCAACGTGGACCGGACGGAGGCCAACCGGCGCATGCGCATCATGCAGCGCCACCTCCGCGCCCACGACGTGAACCGCTGGGCGCGGACGTTCCTCAGTGAACTCGGCGTGCCTGCGGAGGAATCACCGTGACCGACTCGCTGGACCCCGCGCTACATGCCGCGCTGGGTCGCCTCGCCCATGTCCCGCAACTGTTGGTGATCTGCGACTACGACGGCACCCTCGCGCCGATCGTGGACGACCCCACCAAGGCCGGGCCGCTGCCGGAGGCGGTCGCCGCCGTCCGGTCCCTGGCCAAGATGCCGCAGACCACGGTCGCCGTGGTCTCCGGCCGCGCGCTGCGCGACCTCGCCGCGCTGTCGCGCCTGCCCGCCGACATCCACCTGGTCGGCAGCCACGGTTCGGAGTTCGACATCGGCTTCGTCCAGCCCCTGGAGCCGGAGAAGCTGGAGCTGCGCGCCCGGATGCTGGCGGCCCTGGAGGACATCGCCAAGGACCATGCCGGGGTACGCCTGGAGACGAAGCCAGCCAGCGTCGCCCTGCACACGCGGCGCGCGGCCTCGCCGGAGATCGGCGCGGCGGCCGTCGCCCTGGTCCGGTCCGGTCCCGCGACCTGGCCGGGCATCACCGCCACCGCCGGCAAGGAGGTCATCGAGCTGTCGGTGATCTCGACCCACAAGGGCACCGCCGTCGACATCCTGCGCACCCAGTTCGGCGCGAGCGCGGTGCTGTTCATCGGCGACGACGTCACCGACGAGAACGCGTTCGGCCACCTGCGCGGCCCCGACGTCGGCATCAAGATCGGGCCGGGCGAGACCAAGGCCCGCTACCGCGTCGACGACCCCGAGGAGGGCGTGCGCGCGCTCGCCCTGCTGCTGGAGTCGCGCCGCTCGTGGTTATTCGGCGAGCGGGCCGTGCCCATCGAGAACCACTCGATGCTGGCCAACGGGCGCACCGTCGCGCTGGTCACGCCGGCCGCGCGGGTCACCTGGCTGTGCCACCCGCGCCCCGAGTCCTCGGCGATCTTCGCGGACCTGCTGGGCGGCGTGACGGCCGGGCACTTCTCGGTGTCCCCGGCCCGCGACGGTCAACTGCCGCTGAGCCAGCGCTACCGCCCCGGCACCATGACGCTGGAGACGCGCTGGTCCGGCCTCACCGTCACCGACGCGCTCGTCGACGTGGACGGCACCGACACGCTGGTGCGCGTCCTGACCGGCACCGCCCGGGTCGCGGTGGAGTTCGCGCCCCGGCCCGAGTTCGGCCAGGTGGCCATCGGGCTGCAGCCGCTCGGCGACGGGCTGCTCGTGGTGGGCTCCAACCACCCGGCCGCGCTGCACGCCCGCGGCGTCGACTGGGAGATCGTCTCCGACGGACACCAGCCGCTCGGCCGCGCCGAGGTGGACCTGGCCGCCGCCGGCGGCCGCGTCGTGCTCGAGCTGCGGATGGGCTCCGACGACCTGAGCACGCCGGCACTGCCGTCCCTCGACGCGGTCGAACGGCCGTGGCGGGAGTGGCTGGCCGGGCTACGGCTGCCGCTGCTCGCCCGCGACGAGATCGAACGCAGCGCGCTCGTGCTGCGCGCCCTGTGCCACGAGCCGACCGGCGCGATCCTCGCCTCCGCCACGACCTCGCTGCCCGAGGTGCTCGGCGGCGTACGCAACTGGGACTACCGGTACTGCTGGCTGCGCGACGCCGCGATGACCGCGCGGGCGCTCGTCGACCTCGGCACGATCGACGAGGCCGCCGCCTTCCTGCGCTGGGTGGACCGGCGCATCGCCGACACCGGCGGGCACCCCGAGCGACTGCACCCGCTCTACGCCGTGGACGGGCACGAGCTGGGCCCCGAGGCCGTCGTGGACACCCTGCCCGGGTACGCGGGCTCCCGGCCCGTCCGGGTCGGCAACGCCGCGCACCGGCAACTGCAGCTCGACGTGTTCGGCCCGATCGCGGACCTCATCGCGGTCGTCGCCGACCGGCGCGGGCGCCTCGCCGACGAGGAGTGGCGCGTGCTCTGCGACGTCGTCACGGCCGTGCGGCGGCGCTGGCACGAGCCGGACCACGGGCTGTGGGAGGCCCGCATCCCGCCCCGCCACAACGTCTACTCGAAGGTGATGTGCTGGCTGGCGGTGGACCGCGCGCTGCGGGTCGCCGCCGACCACCGCGGCGAGGAGCCGTCGGACTGGCTCGAGCTGCGCGACCGCATCGGCGCGCACGTGCTCGAGCACGGCTGGAACGCCCGCGTCGGCGCCTACACGGTCGCCTACGGCGAGGAGGAGATGGACGCCTCCGCCCTGTGGGTCGGCCTGTCCGGCCTGCTGGCCGTCGACGACGAGCGGTTCGTGGCGACCGTCCGCCGGGTCGAGGCGGACCTGCGCGGCGGCGCCGTCGTCTACCGGTACCGGTGGGACGACGGGCTGCCCGGCACCGAGGGCGGGTTCCACATCTGCACGGCGTGGCTCATCGAGGCGTACCTGCGCACCGGCCGGCGGGCCGACGCGGAGGAACTGTTCACCCAGATGCTAGGTACGGCGGGCCCCACCGGACTGCTCCCGGAGCAGTACGATCCCCTCGCCGAACGTGGTCTCGGCAATCTGCCCCAGGCCTACAGCCACCTCGGTCTCATCCGCTGCGCGCTGCTCCTCGACGGGGAGGTCAAGGACTGACGTGTCGTCGCTCACCCCTCGGCTCGACGGCTACCGCGACCTCGAACTGATCGCCCACGGCACCACGTCGCTGGTGTTCCGGGCGACCCAGGAGCGGCTCAACCGCACGGTCGCCATCAAGCTGCTGCTGGGCGAGGGCATGGACACCGGCGGCACGAGCGCGGCGTCGATCGCGCGTGAGCTGGAGACGATGGTGCGCCTGTCCGCGCAGCCGCACATCGTGTCCATCATCGACACCGGCCGGACCGCCGAGGGCCGCCACTACACCGTCATGGAGTACTGCGAGGACGGGTCGTACGCCCAGATCCTGCAGTCCCGCGGCCCGCTGCCGGTGGACGACGTCGTGGAGGTGGGCCTCGCGATCGGCGAGGCGCTGCACGCGGCCCACCAGGCCGGCATCATCCACCGCGACGTGAAACCGTCGAACATCCTGCGCTCGCGCTTCGGCCCGGCCCTGGCCGACTTCGGCATCGCCCGGGCGCCCGACGAGCTGGCCGGCACGCTCACCCGGGAGATGATGACGCCGCACCACGCCTCCCCCGAGGCGCTGCTGCACCAGGCCCAGTCGACCCCGTCCGATGTGTACAGTCTCGCGTCGACGCTGTGGACGCTGCTCGTCGGCCACCCGCCGATGGTCAACCCGGCCCACCCCGACATGGACCTGTACGCCTTCCGCGACAAGGTCCTGCACGACCCGCTGCCGCCCATGCCCCGCGACGACGTGCCCGCCTGGCTGACCACCGAGCTGACCCGCGCGATGGCCAAGGTCCCCGCCCAGCGCCACGGCACGGCCCGCGAGTTCGCCGAGGCCCTGCGCCGCGGTTCCCTGGGCCTCACCACCGCCGCGCCGACCTCGACGCCGGTCGTCACCACCCGGACCGCCCCGACGTCGCAGTCACCCCGCGTCCACTCCCCCGGCCTCCCGACAACCGCCTGGCCCACCACCCCGGCCTGGTCCGCCTCGCCCGCCCCGCCCACCTCGCTGACCTCGCCCGCTTCGCCCACTTCTGGATCTTGGGGCCAAAACCCTCCTCCAGGCCGTTATCCGCCCCAAGATCCAGCGCACGGTCAGCCAGCGGCGAGCGCCAGCGCCGATGCCCCGGCGTCAGCCGCCCCGTCACCGCCCATCACGTCGGCGCCCCCGGCGGCCTCGGCACCCCCGGCGGCCTCGGCGCCCCCGGCCGGCTCGGCACCGCCGGCCGCCTCGGCACCGTCCGGCGCCACGTCGGCGCCGCCCGTCGCCCCACGGTGGCACGGACCGACCAGCGCCGCGCGGCAGGTTTCACCGTCGGACGCAGGGCCGCGACCCACGCCCGCCTGGCCATCGGCCGACCCGTCGCCGCCACCCACCCAGGCGCCGCCGCACGTGCCGGGACCCCGCGACCCGTTCGACACCCCCGCGACCCCACCGTCCTCCGGGCCCCGACCGCGACCCGCCACGCCAATGCCACAGTCCGGGCCGCCCGCCCAGCCGCCGGCAGTCCCGGGCGCGACGGGTTCCGGGCCGTCCGCGCGGGCGCAGGCCGGCCCGCCCATGACGCGGCCCGGGCCAACCGCCCGACCGCGGGCCGACCAGGGCGCGCGGTCCGCGTGGACGGAGCACGCTCCGCCCGCGACTCACTCGAGGCCACCGCAGGCCGGTCCGGGTGCCGCGCGGGGCGGGCCGCCCGTGCCGTCCGGGTTCTCCGCGCCCGGTGAGCAGATCTTCGGCGACCAGGATCCGGCGGCCGAACCGACCGACCCGTTCCGGGGGCTGTCGTCGGACCCCACCGGTGGGTGGGCGGCCACGCCGGCGCAGCCCGTACCGCCACGGAAGGTTCGGCAGCCTCGCCAGTCCGGGCCGCCGCGCCGGGGCGTACTCGTGGGAAGTGTTCTTGTTGTTTCGCTCGTCGCGGGGGCGATCGCCGTCGGGTTGGTGATGAACAACAGGGCGCCCGCCGCGGGGACGGCGGAGCCGACGGCGGCCGACGGATCGGTGTCACCCGGCGCGCAACCGACGGACCTGCCGGCGTCGCCGCAGCTCGTGGCGCCCGCGGGCAGTGGCGCGCCGACGAACGTGAGACTCACCGACAACGGCGACTCCGTGACGGTGCGGTGGGTGGACCCGACCAGTGCGGGGACGCTGCCGTTCGCGGTTTCGACGCGCACGCGCGCGGGGAAGTACCTGCCGGCGGTCACCGTGCCGGCGGGCAGGTCCAGCGCGGTCGTCCACGGCCTCGACCCCGAGCAGGACTACTGCTTCATCGTGACGGCCATCTACTCGGCCGACACCCTGGCCCCCGCCGACCCGGTCTGCACCGCCCGCTGACCACGGCCGGGCCCATCCAGCTCGAGTTGATCATCCACTATGGATCTGTGCGGCATTAAGGCCCCCTGGTGGACCCATTCCCCGCACGAATCCACTGTAGATGATCATCTTGCGACGAGCGGCGGCGGTCCAATGATCTGGGCCGGCGGGCCATGATCGTCCGGACGGCGTGGCAGGTACGCCGCAACCATGATCAGCCAGGCGACCTCCGCGCCGGCGTCCGCCGCCAGTGCCGACGGCAGGGCAACCGCCTCGTCAGGGCTGTCGGGTGTGGAGGATCGGGCAGCCGATGCCGCGTGCGCAACAACGCGCGCCTCCACGGCGGCCTCCAGCCGGTTGCCGGTGAGGCCGAGCCGCCCGGCCGCCCGTCGGGCCTCGGTGGCGACCCGGCGGCTCGTCCACGGGCCCAGCACCGCGTACCCGTCCAGGATCTCGGTGGTCATCCGGATCAGTCGGATCCGTGCTCCCGACAGCGAACCGAGCCCGCCCGGCATACCGGCCCAGTCGCCCAGGGTGACCCGCGGTGCGGCACCGGACACGATCAGCCACAGTGGCCGCAGGCGGCGGCACGCCCGCCAGGCGCGCACGTGCTCCGCGAGTTCGTCCAGTCGCAGCCACCGCCCCCAGGTCAGGATCGTCACGCCGGTGACCATCAGCAGCACCGCGGCGGCGTACGTGAGGAACGTGAGCCGGTAGAACACCGACGAGGCGACGGGCGAACCGCGTACCAGCAGATTAGTGATCTTCAATCCGACGTTCGCGACGTTGAGAAAACAGCCGGCCGCGATCATCCACAGGCCGATCCGCACCGTGCCGCGCAGGGCGACGCTCGCGTACCGGACGCACAGCCGGCCCACCTGGGGCAGCGACCAGACCATGAAGCCCAGGTAGGCGACGAGGTAGGGGGTCGGCGGCGGATGGACCGACGCGTAGTAGCCGCCATCCCGGACGAAGGGATCGTCGACCCCGTACGGCTGCGGCGTCAGCGCGTAGCTTACGATCAGCACCGTCGCGCAGACCAGCATGATCAAGTACTGCGTCCGCATGCGCCGGCACGTGGTCGCACGCGAGTCGAGTGCGTGGAGGAGAAACGCGTGCCCGGTCGCGACGATGGCGATGGCGAGCACGTTGCCGACCAACCGGCACACGTCGAGCAGGCCGAGCAGGCGGTCCACCCGGGCGGCCACGGGCTGCAGCGAGACTGCCAGCGCGCCCATCGCGACCGTGACCCACAGCAGCCGCCGCCGAGGATCATGACGGTGGCGGACGAGATCCCACAGCTTGACGGCGGCCAGCGCGATGCTCAGCAGCGCGGTGGAGGCGCCGGCGACGAGCAGCACACCATCGAGGCTCACTCGCGCTGCTCCAGCAGGCCCGTCAGCCGTTGCACGGCGGCCACGTCGCCGTCCGCGGCCGGGCGGACCGACCATGACAGGTCGGTGATCCGCTGGGCGACCAGGGTCCCGAAGATCTCGGCGCGCCGTTCGGGCAGCTGGTCGTAGGAGTTGCCCGCCAGGCGGGCGGCAGCCGACAGGGCCGCCGGGTCCATCCGCGCAGGGTCGCCGCGTGCGGCGGGGCTCGCGTCGTCGAACAGCATGTGGCCGTACTCGTGCCCGACGATGACATGACGCCGCACCACCGACGCTGTCGCCGGGTAGAAGATGTAGTCGGCATGTCGACCCGCCACCCAGAGTCCGTGCGGGCCCTCCGGCGGCAGCGGACGCGCCATCAGATGGACCTCACGTCCGCGGTACGCCTGGATCCGCTCATGCAACTGGTCGGCGGTGAACCGGTCGGGAAGGCCGAGCCGGTCCATACCCCGCCGGGACTGCGCCACCAGGTCAGCGAACCCGTCCCGTTGTCGCCTCGCCTGTGACCGCGGGATCCACCCTGGCCTTCGCATCATCGGCCCCGCCTCGCCGCGAATCCGGGTCGCCACGAGGCATAGCCCCGGGCGAATGCCCCGCAGTCTAAGGGAACGAGTTATCTCGGTGGTGCCGGGACGAAACCGGACGGCGCACCCCCGTCATCCGTCGTCGCCAGGAGCGTCCGGGACGGCGCCCTGGGACAACCCGCGGCGGCGCGCCGCCTGCTCCAGGAACACCACCTGTTCGACCATGGCGGCCACCGCGGCCTTGCCCTCGGCGGACATGTCCGCTTCGCCCATGCGCATGGCGACCGCCTGGATCGCCGGGTCGCCGAGCGCCCGGGCGAGCCGCCGCTCGACCTCGTTGTCGTCGTCGTCATGGGTGAAGTAGCTCAGGCTGACGCCGAACAGCGTGGCGAACGCCTGCATCTCGGACCGGCGCGGGTCGGCCTCGCCGCGGCGCAGCTTTCCGACGTGGGTGTGCGACACCGGGGTGCCCAGCGCGGTCAGCGCGCTCGCGGCCGCCCTGGTGCTGTACAACCGCCCGTCGCTGTTGACGACCGTACGGAACAGCTCGTCGAGCCGGGCGGCGAAGGTGGCCCTCTTGTCCGCGTCGCGCGTCACCGAACACTCCCTCCGCCGTAACCAGGAATTCTCAGTTTACGGCACTCAGACTTCCGGAATCAGGTGTTGACAACGCCACGCCGACGATCCCTAGGATGGAGCCGTTCGTTGCCAATCTCTGCATCCATGGAGCCTAGAGATTACAGATTGGGCGCGCCACGGCGCGCCCGAGCGGCTCCCCCGACGCACGCCATCGACGAAAGGCCGACCATGAGTATCAGCAGGCTGCGCCGTGCGATCACGGCCAGCACCGCACTGTCCGTCGCCCTCGCGGCGGGCGCTGTCGGCGGGACGGTGGCTGCCACCGTCGACGCCCGACCCGCCGCCGCGGCGTCCGTCGTCGGCGGCGCCATCACGCCCGGCGAGATGCTGTCCCGCGCGCAGTTCTGGGTGGACAGCGGCGTCACCTACACCCAGACCGGCACCTGGGCCCCCGACCCGCAGGGCCGCAAGTACCGCCGCGACTGCTCGGGCCTGGTGTCGATGGCCTGGCACCTGGCCGATTCGCACAGCAGCCGGACCTTCATGACCTGGGGCGGCAAGCACAACCTGCCGAGCCTGTACGACCTCAGGGCAGGCGACGCGATGGTGTACCCCGGCCACATCGAGCTCTTCGTCCGGTGGGTCAATCCCAGCCGACCCACCGACGGCGCCTACGTCTACTCGTTCAACAACCCCGGCGAGACCGTCCAGAACCCGAACGCCGTGACGAACTACGGCAAGCTGGGCAAGGACTCCTGGAGCGAACTGGTCAAGTACACCCCCATCCGGTACAACGGGGTCGCGCCCGACGCGCCGCCGCCCGGCAGCCCGGACAACTCGGTGCTGCGGGAGCCGAGCGGGGCGATCAGCCTCGTGGTCGGCGGCGCGCCGTTCCACCTGACCCCCGACGAGTACGCGGAGCTGGGCTACCCGCCGGCCACCGCCGTGCCCGCCGGCACATTCCAGCAGATGCCGCGCCTCATCGCCAACGGCACCCTGGTGCGGACGAGCGGCGACGGCGCCATCTACATCGTCGCCGGCAGCGCGAAGTACCACCTCAGCCCCGCTGAGTACGCGGCGCTCGGCTCTCCCGCGGCCCGTAACGTGCCCGCCCGCCTCGTCTCCGGCCTGGGTGCCGTGCCCGGCGACAACACCTTCCTCCGCGACCCGGCCAGCACGGCGATCTACCAGATTGTCGGCGGCGCCAAGTACCACCTCTCGCCCGCCGAGTACTACGCCCTGGGCGCGCCGGCGGCGACCAACGTCCCGTCCGGCTTCATCAACGCGGTGACCGGCACGGTCCCGGCCTACTCCGTGTTCCTGCGCGACCCGGTCAGCACGGCGATCTACCAGATCGTGGGCGGCGCCCGGTACCACCTGTCCCCGTCGGAGTACGCCGCCATGGGCGGGCCGGTCGCGATCAATGTGCCGGCCGGGTTCATCAACCGGACCACCACCGTTCCGCGGGACGGTTCCTTCATCCGGGACATCACCGACGGCGCGATCTACCAGATCGTCGGCGGCGCCAAGTACCACCTGTCGCCCTCGGAGTACTCCGCACTGGACAGTGCGCCGTCGACCAACGTGCCGCACGGCCTGATTCTGTCGATCACCAGGACGCTGCCGTCGTCCGGCTACCTGCGTGACCCGGGCAGCGGCGCCATCTACCAGGCCGTCAACGGCGCCAAGTACCACCTGTCCCCGGCGGAGTACACGGCCATGGGCTCTCCGGCGGCCGTCAACGTGCCGGTCGGCTTCATCAACCGGCTCGGCGTCGTCCCGGCCGACAACTCCTTCCTGCGCGACATCACCGACGGCGCGGTCTACCAGATCATCGGCGGCGCCAAGTACCACATCACCCCCGCGGAGAACGCCGCGCTGGGCAGCCCGACGTGGGTCGACGTGCCGCACGGGTTCACCGCCGCGGTGACCGGCACCCGACCGGCCGGCTCGCTGTTCCTCCGCGACCCCGTGTCCACCGCGATCTACCAGGTGGTCAACGGCGCCAAGTACCACCTGACCCCGGCGCAGTACACGGCGCTCGGCTCTCCGCCGGCCGTCAACGTGCCGGCGGGCCTGCTGAGCCTGCTGGGCACCACCCCGACGGACGGCACGCTGCTGCGCGACCCGGTCAGTGGCGCCATCTACTCCATCACCGGGGGCAGGAAGCTCCACCTCACCCCGGAGGCGTACTGGGCGCTGCCCGACCAGTCCTACACCAACGTCCCGATCGGATTCATCAACACGTTCCCCACCGCCTGACCGTGCCGCCGGCGCCGGTGCCAGGAACCCGTTCCTGCGCACCGGCGCCCGCGCGCTGCTCCGACCCGGTCCGCACCCACGCGGTAGAACCGCTCACTCAACGTCGGCGACCGTGGCGGCTGCCGCCCGCCGTCGCCGTAGGATCACGGCGGCCAGGCCGGCGGCACTGATCAGGACCACGCCGCCGACGCCTCCCACCCACGCGACCGCGCTGCTGCCACCGCCGGCGTCGGCCCCCGCGCCGCCGTTCGCGGAAGCGCCTTCGGCGCCGTAGCCACCCGCGCCGGGGTCGGTCGCATCCGGTGCGCCGGCTTCCGGCGACGAACCGGCCGGCGTGCCGCTGGAGACAGCCTCCACGAGCCGGCACCTCCGGGGCTCGGATGATCGGCCCGAAAAGCCGGGTGGATCGGTCGACAACCCGCCGGATCAGCGGCGGCGCAAGGGCCGCGGGTCGACCCGCCACAGCAGCCGGCGCCACCAGGGGCGGCGGGCCCGCAGGGCGGCCGTGTACTCCGCGGCGGTGCGGACCGCGGCATCCGCCGCCGCGTCGTCGCCGTCGCCCACGCCGCCGATCGCGCCACCCGCGAAGCCGACCGCGTTCACCGCGTCCGCGAGGTCGTCCAGGGGCGGGGCGGCCGGGCGCGGGTGGCGCGTGTGCTGGCGACGCGGGAAGACGGCCGCGACGTCGGCGGCGTAGCTGGCGACCTCGCGCGCGGACAGGTGGTCGGGCGGGGGCAGGCCGGCCAGGGTCAGCGCGTCACCGACCTCGTCCCACGCGCCGAGGACCCGCTCCGGCGGGCTGCCCGCCACGTGTGCCCGATGCCGGGACGCGCGCAGCAGGAACAGCGCCAGGACCACCACCACGAGCAGCAGCGTCAGGCCGCCGCCCACGCCGCCCCAGATGAGGCCGGCCCGGTTGCCGTCGACCAGCGGGGCGGCGGCGAGGCTGCGGTTCGGCGCGCTGGCCGACGCGGACTGCTGCGGCGGGTCGACGGTGACGGGCGGCTCCGACGGCGGCTTGAGCTTCGGGATGAACTCCTCGTCGATCGGCTGCGGCTTCGACTTCGGCGCCGGCATCGGGTCGAACGGTACCCAGCCGACGCCGGCGAACAGCACCTCCGGCCAGGCGATCCCGTTCGCGGCGCGGACGGTGCCGCCCTTGGCCGGCACGTGGAAGCCGACGACGACCCGGCTGGGCAGGCCGACCAGCCGGGCCAGGGCGGCGAAGGACGCCGCGAACTGTTCGGACGTGCCCCGCTGCCCGCCCAGTCGCGTCGGCTGCAGCAGAAAGAACCGGAGATTGGGGTACGCGTGCCCGCTGGGCGCGTCCGCCGTGTACGCGTAGTGCTCGGCGAGGAACGTCTCCAGCGCCTGCGCCCGCAGGTACGGCGAGCCGGCCCCGTTCGTGATCTTCTCGGCGAACGAGGTGAGGTCGGTCGGGACGGTGTCGCCGACCGCGAGGTAGCGGGCGACCGCGGCGCCCGAGGGCACGTCGGCGGCGGGCAGCAGGTTCACGTCGACGGCCGGGTTGACCGAGTCCACCGAGTACGACACGCCGGACGTGAGACCGTCGGGGCGGATCATGGTGCTGGTCAGCGGGTCGTACGCGACGCGGACGCCGTCGACCCGGTGCGGGGCGGCGATGGCCGGCAGCAGGCGCCCGTTCAGGTCGGCGATGGTGACGCGTTGGCTGATCTCGCGCGGGGTGCCGGGGGCGGCGTCGGACTGCCCGTCGCCGCCGGGCGCCGGCTCCGGGTCGGGCAGCACCCGACCCGCCGACAGATAGTCCCCGCCGACGTGCCAGGTCACCCCGTCCCAGTCGCTGAGCACGGCCAGGCGCATCCGGGTGTCGTGCGCGTCCGGCGTCGGATCGTCCCCTTCGGACGCCGCCCCGGTCGACGGGGCCGACGTCGCGGGCAGGTCCCCGGTCATCGTCACGTCGAACAGGTGCTGCCTGGGATTGGTGGCCCAGCCCGCGACCCGCATGAGCGGGTTCTGGTCCAGGATGTCGAGGCTCGGCGGCGCGACGTAGACGCGCGGATCCGTGGGCGTCCGGACGACCGCCCTGGCCACGAACGGCGCGACGAGCGCCACGAGGGCCAGCACGGCGACCAGGCCCGCGCCCAGCCCTGTCGCGGTGCGCAGCCGCAGCGCGAACGGCACCGGGGCCGGCCCGGCACCGGCCACCGGCCCGGTGTCCACGCCGCGCTGGGCGGGCGGCCCGGCGATGGCCAGCGACACCGCCGCCAGCACCGCGAAGAGCAGCGGCTGCCAGATCACCACGCCGGCGTTGGGGCCGACGAGCACGAGCGCCCCGCCGTAGAGCAGCAGGGGCGGCAGCAGGCCGAGCGCGGGCCGGCGCAGGCGCGCGGTCAGTTCCGCGCCGCCGAGCGCGGCCAACCACGCCAGCACGACGGGCGCCAGGACCGTGTCGGGCTGCGGTTCCACGGGGATGAGCGCGGTGAGCAGCCGGGGCACGGCGTTGCGCGCGGCGTCGCGGGCCAGCTCGGGCAGCGGCCCGGTGACCAGCGCGCTCGCCGCCGACACCTGGATGGCGAACAGCAGGTAGCCGACCAGGGCGAGCACGGACACGGGCGCGACCAGCCAGGACGGCGCGCGCCGCAGCAGCAGCGAGATCAGCACCGCGCCGAGGGCCGCCCCGGTGACGAGCTGCGGCAGCAGCACTCCACTGTAGACGCGGCCCGCCGCGAGGCCGGACAACGAGACCAGCCCGGCCACGACCACGGCCGGCACGAGCGCGCCGGCCAGGCGGCTCCTCACCACGCGCGGACCCCGTCCCAGGCGGCGGCGAAGTCGGCGCCGTCGGTGGCGCCCACGACGAGCAGCCCGGCGACCGCGCCGAGCCCGCTCTCCACCTGGCCGAAGACCCCGACGATGATCGACGGGTAGGCGCCCTTGAGCGCGGCGATGGCGCCCATCTCCTCCTCGACCGGCGGCCCGGTGAGCACGATGAGGGTGTCGCCGAGCCGGCGTAGGCGCAGCCCCTGCACGATGGCGCGCAGCGGCTCGTCGTCGCGGGTCCGGGCGTCGCCGGTCAGGGTGGCCTCGGCCAGCAGGTCGAGCATCGGCCCGAGGGCGGCCAGGCCGCTGGCAGAAGCGCCAGCCACCGTGGCGCCGCCGACGAGGACCAGCTCCGCGTGCACGTCCGCCTGGACGGCGGCGACGAGGATGGACGCGGCCGCCTCGCACGCGGCCTCGAAGGTCGACTCCCCGGTCGCGTCGCGGGTGTGCGCGGCGGCCCGGTCGTCGAGCAGCACGACGATGCGGGGCAGGCTGGTGTCCACGTGCTCGCGCACCATCAGCTCGCCGACCCGCGCGGACGTGCGCCAGTGCACCTGGCGCAGGTCGTCGCCGACGACGTACTCGCGCAGCGCGGCGAACGTGATGCTGCCGTGCGGCACCCGGTCGACGCGGCCGTCCATGCTGCGCGACAGGCCGACCGGCACCGCCGCGATGAGGTGCACCCGGGGGCGCACCCAGATCCGCACCGTCGAGCCGTACCGGCGCACGACGCCCACGAGGCCGAGCGGGTCGCGGCGGGTGATCTCCAGCGGGCCGGTCCCGACGACGCCGCGCCGGTCGGTAGGCGCCTCGTAGGACACGTCGGTGGTGCGGCCGGGGCGCAGCCGCACGAGCGGCACCGGGATGGTGCCGCGGCGCCCGCCGGGCGTCCCGACGCGGTCGCGGGCCACCACGCTGGCGCCGAAGAGCCGGCTGGCGTTGCCGATCCGCAGCCGCACCGCGCTCGTCTCGCCACGGGTCACCCGGTCGGGCTCGGCGAGCCGTTGCACGGTGAGCCGAGGGCGCCAGGCCACGAACGCCACGGCGGCGAGCACCGCGGCGACCCCCGCGCCGCCGAGCGCGGCCAGCTCCGGGTACCCGTACCGGAAGCCGACGGCGAGCAGCGCCGCCGCGACGACCAGCAACCCCCAGCCGCGGACCGAGACCCTCATGACGGATCAGGCCCGGTTGGGCACGGGGACCGGGATGGCCTCGACGACGGCGTCGAGCACCTCGGCGGGTGTCACGCCACGCATGGCGGCGTCGGGGGCGAGCAGCAGCCGGTGCGCGAACACCGGCACGATGAGCTGCTTGATGTCCTCGGGGATGACGAACGCGCGCCCCTCGATGAGCGCGAACGCCTGGGCGGCCTTGGTGAGCGCGATGACGCCGCGCGGGCTGACGCCGACCCGGATCTGCTTGTGCTCGCGCGTCGCGGCGGCGAGCCGGACGGCGTAGATGTAGAGCGGGTCGGCGATGTAGACCCGGTGCGCGAGGCGGATGAGCTGGGCGACCGTGTCGGTGTCGGTGACCGCGCCGAGGTAGTCGGGCGAGCGGCCGGCGGACGCGCCGCGCAGGACCTCGACCTCGACCTGCTCGTCCGGGTACCCCATGGAGATCTTCATGAGGAACCGGTCGAGCTGCGCCTCCGGCAGGCGGTAGGTGCCGTCCATCTCGACGGGGTTCTGGGTGGCCACGACGAGGAACGGCCGGGGCACCGGGTGGCGCACGCCGTCGACGGTGACGTAGCGCTCCTCCATGACCTCCAGCAGCGCCGCCTGCGTCTTCGGCGACGCGCGGTTGATCTCGTCGGCGATGACGATGTTGGCGAAGACCGGGCCGGGGTGGAACTCGAACTCGCGGCTGGCCTGGTTGAAGATCGTCACACCGCCCACATCGGACGGCAGCAGGTCCGGCGTGAACTGGATGCGCCGCCACTGGCCGCGCACCGACGCCGAGATGGCCCGCGCGAGCGTCGTCTTGCCGACGCCGGGCACGTCCTCCAGCAGCAGGTGACCCTCGGCGAACAGGCCGGTGAGCGCGAGCCGCACCACCTCCGGCTTGCCGAGCACGACGGACGAGACGTTGTTGGTCAACCGCGCCGCGACGTCGGCGAACGCCTGCACCTCGGTCGGGTTGAGCGTGCCCATGGGGGCGGTCGACTGGTGCACCGGCACGACCGCCTGTTGACCGGTGGTGCTCAACTGCAGCGCGGTGGATGGCGGCGCCCCGATGGGCGAGACCGGCGTCGCGGGGTGGCTCGGCGAGGTCACGGCGTGGGCTCCTCACGTGTCCAGGCCGGGGGCGCCCACGGGTGGTGGGCTCCCCCGGTCAGCGACCCATGGTAGAACCTCGCGCCGATTACGGCCGACCGGTCCCAGGCTTCGGGCGCGCTGGGTGACCGTCCGACCACACACCGGCTGCCAGAACGTCGTCGAGAGCGCCGACGACATGCCCCACGACGACGACCGCCGGCGGGCGGACGCCGGCCTTCGCCACCGCGTCGGCCACCCCGGTCAGATCGGACCGCAGGACCCGCTGATCGCCCGTGGTGCCGTCGGCCACGACGGCGACGGGCGTGTCGGCGGGCCGGCCGTGCGCGAGCAGCGTCGCGGCGATCGCGGGCAGGTTGCGCATGCCCATGAGGACCACGAGCGTGCCGCGCATCCTCGCCAGTGCCGGCCACTCCACAAGGGACTGCGGGTGGTCGGGCGGCAGGTGGCCGGAGACCACGGTGAACTCGTGCGCGACGCCCCGGTGCGTGACCGGGATGCCCGCCGTGGCGGGGGCCGCGATGGAGCTGCTCACCCCCGGCACCACGAGGACGGGCACGCCCGCCTCGGCGCACGCCACGGCCTCCTCGCCGCCGCGGCCGAACACGAACGGGTCGCCGCCCTTGAGCCGCACCACGAACCGGCCCGAGCGCGCGTGCGAGACGATCAGCCGGTTGATCTCCTCCTGCGCGGCCGCCGGCCCGTACGGGATCTTGGAGGCGTCGATCAGCTCCGCGTCGGCGCGCAGCTCGTCGAGGAGCAGCCCGGGCACCAGCCGGTCGGCGACGACCACGTCGGCCTCCAGCAGCAGCCGCCGCCCGCGCACGGTGATCAGCTCGGGGTCGCCGGGACCGCCGCCGACCAGCGCCACCGTGCCGCGTCGACCCTGGCCGGGGCCTGGCGCCGCCGCGTTCTCGGCCCGGCTGCGGCTCGCCGCGTCGGCGCCCTCCAGCAGCGCGGCCACCGCGTCGCGGATCGTCACGGCCCGGTGCGGGTCG